>JAAXUF010000005.1 GCA_013336165.1 Coriobacteriia bacterium | reverse complement strand
GCTACTGGAACACCAAGAGGTACCAGCCGAAACTGAAAGGGCTGAGCCCGGAACAATTCCGGACCCAGTCCGTGGACGCCGCTTGAGACCCCTATTAAGCCGTCCAGCTTTTGGGGTCTAGTTCAATCGGGTCGCTCTTCTTCTTGGGCTATCTTCGGAAGTACCTCCACGCGACATTGACGATGATGGTCAGCACCGCCGAAATCACAAGGGACGCGATGAGCCAGGTCACACACTTCATCGCATGCTCAATCGTTCTCGTCGGGCAGGCGCCGCCGGACCGTCTTCTTCGCCGAGAGACGCGATTTCTCGGCAAGGCGCCTCGCATGTGCGGCTCGCGAGGGACGCGTCGCAACGCGCTCGGGATCCGTATGCTGCGCCTCGGCGATTCGTTCCCTCAGGCGACGCACACACTCGATCTTATTGCGCAGCTGGCTGCGCTCACGCCGACATACCACGACGACTCCCGTGGGCTTGTGAACGAGGCGCACCGCCGAGTCAGTCGTGTTGACGGACTGCCCGCCGGGGCCGGTGGCTCGGAACACGTGCACGTCACACTCGCCGAGAAGAGCCTCGTCGGTTTCGGGCAGGCGATAGGTTTCAGGTATCTGTGTCATTCCTCGATCAGTATGGCCGATACCGGGCAGGCATCGGAAGCCTCGCGCACACATGCATATAGTTCGGGACCGGGATCATCCTTGATGACGTGTGCGAGCCCATCGTCTTCGATCCGGAAAACGTCGGGGCAGAGGTCTTCACACGCGGCGCACCCAATGCACAGGTCTTCGTCCACAACAGGCTTCATAGTAGGTCTCCTTGCATGAACTGGCTGATTAGCCGGTGGGGCTACTAATCGAATCTACCCCGTCGGCACGGAAAGCGAACCTGACCGCGGGCGGAAGATCGGGCTGACGCGCTACACTGAACCGCGACGCGCCGCCGTTTGAGGAGATGGCATGCCAACGGTATTGGTTGTCGATGACGAAGAGAACATCCGCGATCTTGTCGGCTTGTATCTTCGGGCTGCGGGTTTTGCGATTGAGACGGCCGCCAACGGACGGGAGGCCGTCGCGAAGTTTCGCGTCAGCGCGCCCGACCTGATTGTTCTCGATTTCACGATGCCGGACATGACGGGTGCAGAAGTGTGCACCGTCGTGCGTGCCGAGTCGAGCACGCCCATTATCATGCTCACGGCCAGGAACTCGGATCTCGACAAGGTCGCGCTGCTCGAGGCGGGCGCCGACGACTACGTGGTCAAGCCGTTCTCGCCTCCGGAACTCGTTGCCCGGGTGCGCGCCGTCTTGCGTCGAGGCCCCCATGCGCTCCGAAGCGAGCCGACTCCGCCCGCTGTCGGCGGCGTGGGCACGGCCCTTTGTGTGGGCGCTCTCTCGCTTGACTCCGAGACTCGCGAGGTCTCCGTCGATGGCGCACCTATCGTGCTGACCGCGCGAGAATTCGATCTTCTGAGGGCGTTGGCCTCGCGGCCCGGAGCTGTCCTGAGCCGGGAGCAGCTCATTGAGGCGGTTGGCGGCAGCGCCGAGTTCTCGGAGGTTCGTGGCATCGACGTCCATATCCGGCACCTGCGGGAGAAGCTGGGAGATGATGCGTCCAGTCCGCGGTTCCTCGAGACGGTGCGGGGTGTCGGGTACCGCGTGCGCAGGGACGCCATATGAGCGTGCGTCCTCGGCGAAGCATAGCCGCGAAAGCACGCCTGTACTTCGGCGGTGCTGTGGCGGTAGCGCTTGCGGTCACGTTTGGCGCTTTCGCGATCGGCTGGGCGCAGTACTCGATCCAGCAGCGGGCCGATGAGTTGTCTCGGCAGGTCGCGGCGGTGGCAGGTGGGATGACCGCGAGCGACGCTGCGACTGCCTCCACACAGGACCGCCTCATGCGCGTCGAGGCGGGGCTGATGGGCGCACAGCTGTTCGTAACCGACACGGGAGGCGGCGTCCTGCGATCCACAGTCGCGACTCCGCCTGCGACGCTGCCACTGGACCGCCTCGCCACCGCGGCGTCTGGCGATGGCGCCCGCAGCGGTGTGCTGCGCACTGCAGCCGGCGTGCAGGTGCTGGTGGTAGCCGCTCCCATCGACGCCGACAGCCAGCTGGTTGCGATTCAGAGTCTTGCCGAGATCCGCACGGCGCAGGCAGGGATCATCCTGATTGCCGCAATCGCGCTGCTTCTGGCGGTGATCGCCTCGTACTTCATCGGCGGCATTCTTGCACGGCGCCTGACGGCGCCTCTGATTCGCCTGGAGTCCGCGACCGAGCTGGTCGCGGCGGGCGCCCTAGGCACCCAAGTCGCCGAGGAGGGAGACCGCGAAACCGCCTCGCTCGCGCGCTCGTTCAACCGCATGACCAGACGCGTCGCGGCCACGCATGAGGCGCAGAAGGCGTTCGTCGCCGACGTCAGCCACGAGATCCGCACGCCGCTCACCTCAATCCGCGGTTACGCCGAGGCGATGTTGGACGGCACCGTCGCCGATGAGGACGCGCGCCTCCGCGCGCTCGGTGTGATCCGCGACGAAGCCGTACGCATCGGCGAGGTCTCGCAGGCGCTGCTGGCGCTCTCGGAGCTCGAGGCGGGCTCCATCACGCTCGCGTGCGTTCCGGTCGACCCTGCACTGCTTGCAGATGCGCTTGGCGGGCGCTTCGCCGCAGCCGCAACAGCCGCGCACGTTTCGCTGGAGCTGGCGATTCCGGCGCTGCCCCGTCCACTCGGCGATTCTGAGCGGCTCCTGCAGGCCGCCTCGACGCTGGTCGACAACGCGATCGCGCACACCCCGGAAGGCGGGACGGTGCTCGTGAGCGCTCAGACCGAGGCGGAAGAGTGGCGACTCGCGGTCGAGGACTCGGGGCCGGGAATTCCTGTCGACCGTAGAGACGCGATCTTCGGGCGCTTCGCCCGCTTCGGGGCGCCCGCAGGGGCGGGAGGGGCAGGTCTCGGGCTGGCGATATGCCGGCGCCTCATCGAGTTGATGGGCGGCACCGTAGGCGTGAATGACAGCACTCTGGGGGGCGCGCGGTTCGAAATCGCGCTCTCGATTGCCGAGGAATAGGCGGTCTGGCGGCAGAATTGCTGAACTCAACCAAAACTCAACACGGTGACAACGTATGGGCAATGCGGGCAGAAGATACTTCTGGTCGTGGCTTGAGGCCACCTACGTCCGATGGACCCGATCTAAGTCGAGGTGCGAAATGAAGAGGACCAAGAGAAGACTGGTAGCGGCGTCGGTCTCGGTGGCGCTGGTTGCAGCGCTGGCTGTTCCGGCCATTGCGCTGGCTGCACCGCAGAGTCCAGCCAGTACGGCCATAACGAACGTCGCGGCCAACGCCACTCAGAAGATGCAGGACCTGAAGCTGCGGGTCGAAACGGCACTGACGCAGCGCGCGAAAGGCTTCAACACAGCTGCGGACACCGTTCGCACCAACTTGGGTAAGCTGACTGACATTGCGGACAACCTCGCCGGTCGCGGCGGCAACGTCGGTGCTGCACGTGCGATGATCGCGAAGGCGAATCGCACCTTGGACGCCGCTATCGCCGCCGAGGCGAAGGCCGTGGCCCAGTTCAAGCTGGTCCCGACCGCATCCAACAAGTTCGAGGCGTTCCGCCAGGCGCAGACGCTGGCGCGCGAGGCTCAAGACAAGCTGCAGCTTGCCAGGACGCAACTCCGCGATGCTGCAAGTGAGTTGCGCAATGTAGTCAGCCAGCTCAAGGCCGATGCCCCGGCAAATGTGAGCAATGGGCAATAGTCTGCGTAGACTCGTACCGGCGCTGCTGGTGGTCTTGGCGTTGTCCCTCACGGGTTGCGCCGACCGCCAGCAGCCTTCCATTTCGGTCCAGCCTTCCGCACTAGGAAGCACGACGGCCACGACTTCTCCGAGCGCCGGATCTCCGAGCGCCGAAGAGGCGGCGACTTCACCGTCGGCTGGACTCTCAGCTCAAGACGCCCAGTCGCTCGATGCCCAGCTGGCTGCGATTCAGAAGCAGCTCGATTCACTCTCCATGCCGAGTGATGCCGATCTCGGCGACATAGAGGCGGGACTCTACTAGGGGATTTGCGCAAACTGGCACATTGCAGGCGGAAGCTATGGACAAGCCTGCAACTTGCAGGGTAGAATCCCGTTCGCTGTCCAAGCATGGGGTGTTAGCTCAGTTGGTTAGAGCGCTGGCCTGTCAAGCCAGAGGTCGCGGGTTCGAGTCCCGTACATCCCGCCACTGATAATCACGAGGCCGGCGTGGCCAAAGCCACGTGGGCCTTTCTAGTTTGGCGACCGGAATGACACTGGGATGTCCGGCGATTCCACCGTCGGACGGGGGAGGGGGCTTCGCGGTGGCGATCTTGCACTCGGCGGCGCCAGCTGCCCTAGCCGCGGGCTTCGCACTGGGCGCCAGCCTGATCATCGCCATCGGTGCCCAGAACGCCTTCGTGCTGCGGCAGGGGCTGCGCCGGAACCACGTCGCCGTCGTGGTCGCCATCTGCATCGCATGCGATGTCGCTCTGATCGCGCTGGGCGCGGTCGGGTTCGGCTCGCTCGTGGGTAGGTTTCCCGCGCTTGTGAGCGTCGCCGCGTGGGGAGGGGCGGCGTTTCTCGCCGGGTACGGGACGCTCGCTCTGCGCTCGGCGCTGTATCCTGCGCAGCGGGAGGAGCCCGCCGAGACCACCGGTCCGGCATCCGCCGGGCGTGTGGCGGTCGCCACTCTCGCCATCAGCCTGCTCAACCCGCATGTCTACCTCGACACGGTCGTGCTTCTCGGCGCGGTGGCGGCGCAGTACAGCGGCTCGATGCGCTTCTGGTTCGCGGCGGGAGCTTGCGTTGCCTCGGCTGCCTGGTTCACGACGCTAGGCTTTGGCGCACGAGCGCTCGCGCCGGTCTTCGGGCGTCCTGTGGCATGGCGGGTTCTGGATGTGGTCATCGGCATCATCATGTGGTCGATCGCGATCTCACTTGCTGTCGGCCAGCTGCGTTAGAAGCGCGGGCATCAGGTAGAATCGCCTTATGACCACTCTGTTCATAGACGCCGATGCCTGCCCTGTCACCCGTGAAGCGATCACCCTTGCGAGGTCGCGGGGCATTCCGGTCCTGATCGTTGCCAACAGCACCCAGAGCACCGAGCGCTATACTCGTGCACGCGGCGTCGAGGCGTTGCAGGTGAGCGTCGGGAGCGACTCGGCGGACTTCGCGATCATCGAGCGGCTCGAGCGGGGCGACGTCGTGGTCACCCAGGACATCGGCTTGGCTGCCATGGTCCTCGGGCGGGGAGCGCGGGCGATTTCGCCGCGCGGGAGGGTCTTCCACCTCGAGAGCATCGACGCCGAGCTGGCGGTGCGGCATGCCGAGGCTCGCCTTCGCCGGGCGGGCGGCCGCCATCGCGGTCCGACGCCGTTCGAGGAAGAGGACCGCGAGCGGTTCACGTGGGCACTGGAGCGCCTTCTCGGCGAATAGGGCCGCCTTCTTGCCCGCTCCCCGGCGCATCGGAGCCGTCAGCGAAACTGACCACTGGGAGCAGTATCCGCAGCCGTCGGGTCTGTTGTACCCTTCGCGTACGCATAGGTATGTTCAAACCACGGGAAAGGGATGGCTTCTCATGGCCGACGACAACAGGATCGGTGTCAAGATCACCACGCTGCGCGAATCGCTCAGGCTCTCGCAAGAAGAGCTCGCCGAGCGCTGCGACTGCGAAGTCTCCGTCATCGTTGCGCTCGAGGCCGGCGAACTCGCCCCATCGCTTGCGCCGCTCATCAAGGTCACCCGCGCGCTGGGCGTCCGGCTCGGCACGCTGCTCGACGACGACACCAACGTCGGCCCCGTCGTGACCCGCGCCGGCCAAGCCGAGGAGACTTCGCGCGTCAAGAGCCTCGAGACCGAGAGTGACGCTGGTACGCTCGGCTTCTTCTCACTCGCCGAGGGAAAGAGCGCGCGGCACATGGAGCCGTTTACGATCACCGTCAGCCCTGCACCCGCCGAGACGCACGTGCTCTCTTCACACGAGGGCGAGGAGTTCCTGTACGTGCTCGACGGCGCCATAGAGGTTGAGTACGGCAAGGACATCTACGTCCTCGAGTCCGGCGACAGCATCTACTACGACTCGATCGTGCCGCATCAGGTCCGTGCAGGCTCCGGTGGGCCGGCGAAGTTCCTCGGCGTCGTCTACACCCCGGTATAGGGAGGCGACGATGCAGCTGCATACCGAACTCACGATTGGCGCGTACTTTGAGGAGCAAGTCGCCGCCAACCCGGACCATGACTTCATCGTGTATCCGGACCGCGACCTGCGCTGGACGTACAAGGACTTCGACAAGCGCACCGACAACCTCGCGAAAGGACTGCTCGCCATCGGCATGGAGCCGGGCGACCATCTCGGCATCTGGGCGAGGAACGTTCCGGACTGGCTCACGTTCATGTTCGCGACGGCGAAGATCGGCGTCGTGCTGGTGACGGTCAACCCCGTCTACAAGAGCCACGAGCTTGCCTACGTCATGCAGCAGTCCGACATGAAGGCGCTGTGCATCATCGACGCGTTCCGCGATGTTGACTATGTCGAGATCGTTCGCGAGATCATCCCGGAGTCGCTCACGCAGCAGCGTGGACATCTCTCGGCGCCCGAGTTCCCGTTCCTGAAGAACCTCATCTACATGGGTCCCGAGAAGCATCGCGGGTTCTACACCGTGCCCGAGCTGCTGCTTCTCGGCGAGCATGGCAGCGACGAGGCGCTTGCCGAGGCCAAGGCGAGCCTCAGCAACAACGACGTGATCAACATGCAGTACACCTCGGGGACGACGGGCTTCCCGAAGGGCGTCATGTTGACGCACCGCAACATCCTCAACAACGGCTACTACATCGGCGAGCGCCAGAACCTCACGCCCGCCGATCGCGTGTGCCTGCCGGTGCCGCTGTTCCACTGCTTCGGCTGCGTGCTGGGCGTGCTGGCGGTGCTCACGCACGGCTCCACGATGGTCATGGTCGAGCAGTTCGATCCGCTGCTCGTTCTCGCTGCCGTGCAGAAGGAACGCGCGACCGCGCTCTACGGCGTGCCGACGATGTTCATTGCCGAGCTGAACCACCCGATGTTCTCGATGTTTGACATGACGTCGCTGCGCACCGGCATCATGGCGGGCTCGCCGTGCCCGGTCGAGACGATGCGCCAGGTCATCGATCAGATGCACGCTTCTGAGATGACCATCTGCTACGGGCTGACGGAGACATCGCCGGTGTTCACGCAAACGACGGTCGACGACACGCTTGAGCGCAAATGCGAGACCGTCGGGCGCAAGCACGATACCGTCGAGGTTTGCGTCATCGATCCCGAGACGGGCGAGGAGTGCGCCATCGACGTGCCGGGCGAGCTGTGCTGCCGCGGTTACAACATCATGAAGGGCTACTACAAGATGCCCGAGGCGACGGCCAAAGCAATCGACGCCGACGGATGGCTCCACAGCGGCGATCTGGGCACGGTCGACGAGCACGGCTACTACCGCATCACGGGCCGCATCAAGGACATGATCATCCGCGGAGGAGAGAATATCTACCCGCGCGAGATCGAGGAGTTTCTCTACACGATGCCGGGCGTGAAGGACGTTCAGGTCGTCGGCGTGCCGGACGCGAAGTACGGTGAGGTTGTCGGCGCGTTCGTGCAGCGTCATGCAGGATCCGACATCACCGAGTCTGACGTACAGGAGTTCGCTCGCGCTCGGATCGCCCGTTACAAGGCGCCTAAGTACGTCTTCTTCGTGGACGAGTTTCCGATGACCGCGAGCGCCAAGATTCAGAAGTACAAGCTACGCGACATGGCCAAGGAGATGCTCGACATCAAGCTCGGCGTGTTCGCAGGAGAGGACGACGCAAAGAAGCCATAGTATCCATTGGAAACTGCTGGTAGGAAGCCTGCATCCATGGGTAACTTAAAACGTAGTCTCGATTCGAGCACCGTCCGAAGCTTCAGATTGGGAGGCGGCTTCCGTGGTGGAGCTGCACTATCTCTACATGCTTCTCTACGCGGTCGCGGGTGTTCTGGCGTTGGCGGTAGTAGTGGTTGCTTGGCGCCGTCGCGCTGCTCGCGAGGCACTGCCGCTTGCGGCACTGATGCTCGGCGTCGCCATCTGGGCTGGTGGCTACGCGGTGATGTGGTGTATGCCCACTTTGGATCAGCAGGTCTTCTGGTCGAGAACGACATCTCTCGGAAGTTGGTTGGTCCCGGTCGGATTCCTGACTCTAGCGTTCGAAATTGCGGGGATGAAGCGATGGCTCACTCCCGGTCGCATTGCGCTCATAGCTAGTGCGTCGTTTGCGCTTAACAACATCGAGTGGTTGAACCCTGGCCGCCTGTTCGAGGCGGCGATAGTCGCACGCACGATCGGTTCGTTCACGTACTACCAGATAGTATGGGGCCCGCTGTATTGGGTCTTTGTCGCTTACGCGTATGCTCTGATCCTCTTGGCCACGGTCATCATTTTTCGTATGTACCTTCGGTCCACCGGGATCAGGAGGACCCGGGCAGTGATCCTTCTCATCGGCGGGTTGGTACCAACCGTTGTCACCGTGGTTGCTCAAGTCGGGTTCCTTCCCTTGGGCATCGATTCGGCGCCGATCGCATTCTTGGCTACCGGTGCTCTGTGGTTGTTCGCGATCCTGCGCGGCGGGCTGTTCGACATCGTCCCTTTGGCCCGCGGCGCACTCGTCGAACAGATGCGAGACGGAGTGGTTCTCGTCGATGGAGACGGCCTGGTTGTCGATGCGAACTCGGCGGCGCTCTCGATGCTTGACGCACCTTCGGCCGAGGTTCTCGGCAGGCCCGCCGAGGCGGTCTTCAGCGCGATAGCGGGGGCGAATGCCCTTCTGGGCGAGAGCGAGCCTCAGCGCTGTGTGCTCTCTCTCGAGACTGACGGTGGTCAGCGATACATCGAACTCGGGGTCACGCCGCTGGTTGTCGGCCCGGGCAGGGCGCCCGCGCAGCTTGTGACCCTTCAGGATGTCACCGACGAGCGCCGGCGGACCGATCAACTCAAGTTGGCAAGTACGGTGTTCGAGACCACTAACGAGGGCATCTTGGTTCTATTGCCCGGTCAAGGCGGACGGATAGTCGACGTCAACAGCGCCTTTTGCCGTATGACGGGGTATGCACGCGAGGACATCGTCAACACGAGCGCGAGGCGGTTTCTGTCCGAGGACCGCATGTTCGAATCCCTCGAGACGATGCAGGAGATCCTCGCAGCCGAGGGAGAATGGAGAGGCGAACTTGAGCAGACGAGGGCCGACGGCACCGTCTTTCCTGCATGGGTGTCTATGGCCGCTTCCGCAGGTACCGATGAGCGCGATACAAGTGCCATCTGTGTCGTCACGGATCTCACGGAGATCAGACAGGCCGAGATAACCCTGCAGTTCAACGCGACCCATGACGCTTTGACCGGTCTGCCCAATCGCATCCTGCTCAGTGACAGGCTCGAACACGCTCTGGCGTATGCCACGCGAGTCGGGCGGGGGGTGGCGGTCCTCTTCATCGATCTGGACAACTTCAAGGGCATAAACGATACCCTCGGACACGCTCAGGGAGATGCGCTGCTGGTTGCGGTCGCAGAGCGCATCACGGGTGCGTTGCGCGAGAGCGATACGGTCGGACGCTTCGGCGGGGACGAGTTCACCGTCGTCCTAGCCGACGTCGAGGACGCCTTGCAGGTGGAGACTGCGACTCAGCGCCTGCTTGAGGCCATGGGCCGGACCTTCCGCCTAGGTGTCGAAGACGTGCACGTGAGCGCGAGCATCGGCGTTTCCCTTTTCCCCACAGACTCGACAGACGCGACGAGCCTCATGCAGCATGCCGATCTGGCGATGTATGGCGCCAAAGCGCTTGGTCGCAGTAGAGTCCAGTTCTTCTCCGAAGAGCTTCAGGTCAGCATGCAGCGACTCAGGTCCATCGAGGAAGAGCTCTGGGGAGCCCTTGATGAGGATCGGTATTTCCTGCTCTACCAACCGCAGGTCGACCTGTCGACGGGGCGCATCACGGGAGTCGAGGCGCTCGCGCGGCTGCGCACCCGTGAGGGCGCCGTGATGTCGCCGACGGACTTCATCCCCATAGCCGAGAACTCCGAACTCATCGTCTTGTTGGGGGACTGGGTCATGCGCAAAGCATGCGCAGATCTGGCGATCATGCAGGAGGTGACTCCTGGGCTCACCATGTCCGTGAACTTCTCCGTGCGCCAGTTCAGGGAAATGGATGTAACCGCGCTGCTCGGCGACGTGTTGAGCGATTCCGGCGTCGAAGCGCAGTCCATAAAGCTTGAGATCACCGAGACCGCGTTTCTGCTCGATGCCGAGGAGGCCCAGGCGAAGTTCGCGCAGCTGCGAGACGTTGTTGGCGTGGGACTGGCGCTCGACGACTTCGGAACGGGCTACTCTTCGCTCACCTACGTTCGGATGTTTCGCGCCAACACGATCAAGATCGACTGCAGTTTTGTCGAGTTGCTTCCCGATGACCTCGAAGCCCGGGCCGTGGTCTTGTCGATCATCGCGCTTGCGAAGAGCCTTGGAGCCGTCGTCGTCGCCGAGGGGCCGGAGACCGAGGAGCAGGTCCGTTTCCTTCGGGCCAATGGTTGCGACGTAGCACAAGGCTTCTACTTCAGCCACCCGATCCCCACAGAAGAGCTGATTCTACTTCTGGGCAGGGGACCGTACTCGCTTCCTGACATCTAGATCGTCGCCGAGGACAGATAGCAGATTGTCATCAGACATGGGTTACCGCGAAAGGCTACTACCAAGGCTTTCGGCGACAATTCCACAAGAGGACTCCACACTACTCTACCGGGCGCATTGGAATGTACTCCTTGCAGAGAATGCGCGAATAGCGCTGAGGGCTTACCATCTTGAGCATGGAACAACTTCTTGAACGGATTCGCAGGATCGGACCAAACACAGTCGATTGGCTCTATGCCATTGGACTGACAGGCGCAGCGTGGATCGTCCTTGCCCTCAGTCCGCTGTTGACCGGCCAGCACATGCCACTTCCTCAACCGGCCCAGAACCTCATCGGTTCCCCCATTCAGGCAATGCCGATCACCTACCTTCTCGTGGCGCTGGTGTTTCTTCCGCTTGCTTTCAGACGGCGTTTCCCCGTTTCCACTCTGGTGACGTCAATGTTCTTCGTCGTTGTCTATGAGCTGGGTCATTTCCCTTCTTCATTTCTAGTAATCGCACCTCTGTTCGCGGTCTATTCGCTCGGAACCATGAGGAGCAGAGGAGTTCTGCTGATTGGCACGGTGCTCTCCGCCGTGTTGATAGCGGTGGTCTCCTCTCCCGGCTTTGCCGACAACCGCTTCTGGCTGACCCATCTGAGCACCTTCGCGATGTTTGGTGCTGTTGCGGCGGCCGGGCAGGCGGTGCGAAACCAGCGCGCGTACGTCGCCGAGGTGGAGGCTCGCGCTGCAGAGGCGGAACGCACGCGCGAAGAAGAGACACATCGGCGCGTCGATGAGGAGCGGCTTCGGATCGCACGCGAACTTCATGACGTGA
Organism: Coriobacteriia bacterium; assembly: GCA_013336165.1. Lineage (NCBI taxonomy): Bacteria > Bacillati > Actinomycetota > Coriobacteriia > Coriobacteriia bacterium. The sequence goes on along the minus strand of JAAXUF010000005.1, from coordinate 140,117 downwards.
CTGCGCATTCACTCTCGATAATCGCAGTCCAGTCCGGCGCCGCTTCGCATGTGCTCGACAGCAATCCTATCGAAGCGCGTCGTTCGCTTGAGGCGATCCGACAGACCAGCAAGGGGGCATTGGACGAGTTGCGCGCCATGCTGCGAGTCTTGCGCTCGGCTGATGAGCCGGGGGCGCCGCTGGCGCCGGTTCCCGGGCTGGGGCGCATCAATGAACTGACGGCGCCGCTCATGGAAGCCGGCTTCACCATCCATCGCAATTTCACCGGGGACTTGGCCGATGTACCGTCAGTCGTCGATTTCTCGGCGTATCGAATCATCCAGGAAGCGCTCACGAACGTCGTTCGCCACGCGGGGATCTGCACTGTATGGCTTACGCTGCGTCGCGATGCCAGAGGGCTGACGATCGAAATCGCCGATGACGGCAAGACACCTGCTTCAGACGCGAGAATCGAGGGCCACGGGCTGGCTGGCATGCGCGAGAGGGCCACCGCTCTCGGCGGCGCTTTCGAAGCGGGATTGCGCGCCGAAGGCGGCTTCCGCGTAGTGGCATACCTGCCGCTCGATGGGGAGGACTCCCGTGAATAAGGTCGATCAGCCGATTCGAGTCCTTGTCGCCGATGATCAGGCGTTGGTGCGCGGAGGCTTCCGTGTTCTCGTCGATTCGGCTCCGGACCTCATAGTGGTAGGCGAAGCTGCCGATGGCGAGCAGGCGGTTCGGCTCGTTCGCGAGCTTGTGCCTGACGTCGTGCTCATGGACATCAGGATGCCGGTGAAGAATGGCATAGAGGCCACACGTGCGATCGTGGCCGATCCGGCGACGGCTTCTGCGAGGATCTTGGTCCTGACGACGTTTGATCTCGACGAGTACGTCTACGACGCGCTTCGTGCCGGTGCCAGCGGGTTCCTGCTGAAAGATACCGATCCCGACGCCCTGCTCGACGGCATCCGGGTCATAGCTGCCGGGGAAGCGCTTCTGTCACCCTCGGTCACGCGCCGTCTGATCGCCGAGTTCGCAAAGCGCCCCGCGCATCCGTACGCACGCCTTGCCGAACTCGACCAGCTCACCGTTCGCGAACGCGAGGTCTTGACCTTGGTGGCCGCGGGTTTGTCCAATTCCGAGATAGCGGGCAGGCTCTACATCAGCCCCGCAACCGCCAAGACCCACGTGAGCCGCACGATGGTCAAACTCGGTATGCGCGATCGGGCTCAGCTTGTGGCTCTGGCGTACGAAAGCGGCTTCGTCGTTCCGGGAACCGGCGCGTAGCTCGCGCGACGCCCCTTCGCTTCCGGATACTCCAGCCGGAGTATCCGAACTGTATCCCTCGGCATGACGCTTTTCCCCTCCTCGGCAGGTACCTTCTATCTGTGCCGAAACCCGATTATGAGGAGGGACCATGATCTTTGTGCTGAATGCCCGCTACCCGAGGGCGAGAACATGAGCGCCGAGGCTGCGCCGACGACGGCGGCACGCAAGCGGAAGAGCCGCTGGGCGATTGCAGGAGTCTGCACGGTGGCTGTCGTTGCGGCCGGGGCGATCGGCGCGTACTTCCTGCTCAACAAGGGAACCTCGGCCACTAGTATCTCGACGGGAACCGCGACGACCAGAACGGTGACTTCGACGATATCGGGAACGGGAAGCCTCGTTGTCTCGAAGTCGGTCGTTGTGACCCCCGTGATCAGCGGTAAGGTCGAGGAACTCTACGTGAGCCTCGGTGACACGGTGGCGGTCGGCCAGAAGCTCTACAAGATCTCAGATGAAGACGCACAAGCCACGCTGCTCACGGCGAATACTGCACTGTTGCAGGCCAAACAGCAGCTCATTCAGGCGCAGTCCTCATACCGCCAGGCGACCAACAGCGTCTACTCCGCCCAAACCCAAGTCATCCAAGCCCAGCAAAGTCTTGACAAACTCGTGGCTGGCGGCGGTTCTGCCGATCAGATCACGATTGCCCAGCGCAATGTCACAAGTGCCGAGAGTGGCGTGACCAACGCCCAGGCCCAGGTGTCATCGGCCTCCCTGCAGGTTGATACGAATCAAGCTGCCGTCAGCAAGGCGCAGGCCACCTACGACACGGCTCTTGCCAACAGCCAGAACACGGTCGTTACCGCGCCGATGGCCGGTATGATCACTTCGCTGCCGTTCACGGTTGGATCCACAGTCAGCGCCGGCACGAGCAGCTCCTCGAGCACTGGCGCTTCCTCGGCTGGCGCAACTACGGGGACAAGTTCGTCATCGAGCAGCTCCTCCACCGGGCTCACCATCTCTGACCTGAACTCGCTTCGGGTCAGCATTTCGGTCAGCGAAGTCAATGTGACGTCGCTCGTTTTGGGTCAGAAAGCTTCGATCAGCATTGATGCTCTGGCCAATAAGACCTTCACCGGCACGGTGGTTTCGATCTCGCCGAACGGCACTAGCTCCTCGGGCGTAGTTACATTCGCCGTGCAGCTGGCGTTGGACCCGCAGGATTCCAGGCTTCGGCCGAGCATGACGGCAACAGCCGACATCAAGATCGCGACCGTCGAGAACGTCGTTGCGGTGCCGAGCGTTGCGATCCACACCAGCGGCACCACCAAGTACGTGCTTGTCTACAACAATGGGGCTTCCACAGAAACGTCGGTCACAACGGGCTTGAGTGACGACACTTACACCGAGGTGAAGTCCGGCTTGTCGGCAGGCGCCGTTGTAGTGACCGGAAGCACGAGCACCGGCACTTCGACGACGACCAGCAACTCGGCCAGCTCGCTTCTTGGCACGACCGGTGGCGGGCCGACCGGTGCTCGTCCGGGCGGCAACTGATGAGCGTCATCCTTGAGGTCAGAGACGTGTCCAAGACCTACGTGACGGGTGACACCTACACGCGGGCGCTGCGGAACGTGTCGCTCTCGGTGGAGGAAGGCGAGTTTGTCGCGCTCATGGGCCCGTCGGGGTCCGGTAAGTCGACGCTGATGAACCTGCTCGGCCTGCTGGACACGCCGACGAGTGGCCGCTACTTCATCCGTGGAGTGGACGTCTCGTCGCTTAACGACAACGAGCTCGCGGAGGCGCGCTCGAGAGAGATCGGCTTCGTCTTTCAATCATTCAACCTGCTGCCGAGGACTTCGGTGATGCGAAACGTGATGCTTCCGCTCATCTATTCGCAAACCCCTGAGAAGGTCCGCGCAGAGAAGGCGACGGCAGCGCTTGAGGCTGCGGGGTTGACCGAGGAGTTGCACTACAAGCTGTCAAACCAGCTTTCAGGTGGTCAAATGCAGCGGGTTGCGATAGCACGCGCTCTCATCAATGATCCGACGCTTATCTTGGCCGACGAACCCACCGGCAACCTAGACACGGCCACCGGCGAGCATATTCTTGCGGCGTTCGACAAGCTGCACAGGGAGGGTAGGACCATTCTGCTCATCACTCACGAGCACGACGTGGCCGCTCACGCCGACAGAGTCCTCCACATCAGGGACGGTCGCCTGACCGAGGACGCGGGGGGAGGTGCAGCGCAATGAAAGTCAAAGATCTTATGGCCGAAACGTTCCTTTCTCTCACGGCCAACAAGGCGCGCTCGTTCCTCACGATTCTCGGCATTGTGGTGGGTATCACAGCGGTCATTGTTCTGGTCGCCCTCGGCCAAGGGGCCAGCGCGTCCATCAAGTCGAACATTTCGTCGATAGGAGCCAACCTACTCACGGTTTCGCCGGGTGGTTCGCGTTCGTCGATGATCGGCGGCGGCGGCGCCGGGTCGAACACCAAGTCACTCACGGCCAACGACGTCGCCGCGATCAAGACCCAAGTCGCAAACATCGCGGCGGTCGCCGAGGCTTCGTCGGGTAACTACCAGGTCTCGGCGGGTTCGAACAACACGAACGTCGCCGTGACTGGAACCACGATAGAGTACCCCTCGATCCGCACCATCACCCTGCAGTCGGGGAGCTGGTTCGTTGAATCGCAGCAGACGAATGCGGCGCGCGTGGCGGTCCTCGGATCCACAACTGCCGAGACACTGTTCGGGACCGGGGCGGATGCTTTAGGTAAGACCATCAGGATCCAGGGGCAGCCGTTCACCGTCATCGGAGTGACCCAGACGAAGGGCACCACCACGAGCACCCAGAGTAGTGGCGACAGCGCCGTCTACATCCCGTTTGACGCGTACAAACGCTACCTTTCGAGTGCCACCGGTGTCAGCACCATCTACATCGAAGCCTCGTCGCAAGATGCGATGTCGCAGGTCCAGGCAGACATCACGGCCCTCCTGCTCAGCCGCCACGGCATCACGGACTCAACCAAGGCCGACTTCACGGTCGCCAACCAAGCTGAGCTTGCTTCGACGTTGTCGACGGTCACGGCCACTCTCACGACCCTGTTGGCAGCCATCGCGGGCATTTCCCTGTTGGTCGGCGGTATCGGCATCATGAACATGATGCTCACAACGGTCACCGAGCGCATTCGTGAGATCGGCCTGCGCAAGGCGATCGGTGCGACCCGTTCCGATCTCACATCTCAGTTCTTGGCGGAGGCCGTTGCGCTCACCGTGCTTGGCGGCGTCATCGGCATCATCCTAGGTTGGGGGATCGCGGCGGCCATCAAGCAGTTCGCGAACTATAGCACCGTGGTCAGCTGGAGTTCCGTTCTTCTCGCTGTGGGAGTATCTACGGCTATCGGCATCGTCTTCGGGTACTACCCGGCGAGACGCGCCGCGAGGCTCGATCCTATTGAGGCGCTCAGGTACCAGTAGGCGGACTGATTCCGGTCTGACAAGACACTCATTCGGGCATGCAAACAGGAGGAAACAGGATGGACAGTACGGTGGCGACAGCGGCAGCTCAGGGTATGCGCGGACCGGGAGGAACGGGTGTGCCGGGGGCCCGCCCGGGTGGCAGCAGCCTGCTCATGGGGGGTGTGACAACGTGGGTTCTGATCGGCATCCTTGCCGCTATGCTCATTGTTCTCGCCATCACGTTTTGGCAGGCGTACAAGAGGACTGGCCGTCAGCCGGCTCTCGGCCTGCTGATGCTGATTCCAGTTGTGAACCTCGGAGTTGCATTCCACTTCGCATTCGGGGAGTGGCCGATCCTGAAGGAGATGAAGCGTCTCAAGATGGTCGAGGCGATGGTCGCCGAGGAGGCGCAATCTGCGGGAGTTCCGGAGGCGCCGACATCGGAGTAGTGCAAGAGGATAGACGGCGCCAGCGAAGAGAGCTTTCTTGGGCGACATAAGAGAGAGGCGGTCCATGTGGGCCGCCTCTCTCTCTTCTCTTCAAGACCCCGTCTAGTACCGAATCGGGATTTCTGCGACGACAACGGGCGAACCGTCCTTCGCTGAGCTGTACCACGCGACGACGGTCGCGTTGCCGTGCTGCGCCGAGTCCCACGTGAGCGTCGCATCGAATGTTCCGCGCGTGCCGGTGCCCGATGTTGCCATCACGTGCTTCGTGGCAAGTATCTGGCCACCGCTCCCCACGACTTTGAGTTCGAATACGGCCTCGAATACGTTCGCGCTTCCCTGCACACGAAGTGGGGTGGTGACGAGATCGTCGCGCAGCGGGGTTTCGATCAGAACCGCCGGAGCGAAGGACTCCCAGTCCTTCCGTGTCTGCGCCTTTGCCAGTTCGATGCCTTCACCGCCAAGCACCGTGAGTGGCTTTCCGTCGAGTTTGAACTTCGCGCTGTTGACGGTCGAAAACTGGGTGAGGGTGAACACGATCTGCGCGACCCGTGCCTGCATGCTCAGCGAGCCGCCGCCGGACTGGTAGGCGCTGCTCAGGTCGACAGTCGCAACGCCGTCCTGAATCGTTACGCTTCCAAGCGTAGTGCCTTCGGGCACGAGAGTGCGCAGCCCGGCTGCCTTCTCGGCTGTGGTCGGCCCGGCGAGAAGTGCGGTGATCGCGCCGTTTGCGACTGCGGGGCCTGTGACCGTGCGGCGCACGGGTGTGACCTTCTCGGCGGCATCAATGAGGTAGACGACCACCGATACCTGCGGTGCGGCGGGCTCGGAAGAGCTCGTCGGGACCGTGCTGCCGGGGTTCTGGTTGACGGCTGGGGGCGTCGTCTGATCCGATTTCCGGGAGCAGCCGGGAAGCAGGCCCAGCATACCGATCAGGACGAGCACGAGCGCCAAGCGGAATGTTCGTGTTGCCATGGCAACCTCCTAGTGCGACTCCCTAGCACATTCTTCGCGCAACACGAGTGATACGCGTAACCAGCGTACTCCACTCGGCCCTCAGGCGAGTTGTTGCCGAGATGTCGTCTACAGTTCGAGTTCCTCGGGCGCATCGCGCGTGTCTTCGAACCACTCTTGGCCGAAGTCGCCCTCGGCGATCCTGTCGATCGGCATCTTCATGAACTTGCCTCGGGCCTCGACGGCGACGCTACCGTCGCTGAGGAGAATCTCGCCGGTCCCCTCAAACAGGTGGCGCGAATCCTTAGTGATCCGTCCGACAGCGCGAACGTCGCCGTCCAGTGGCACGGGCCGACGGAACCGTACGGTAAGCTCGACCGTCACGCCCCAGTCGTCGTGGTTGATGATGTTGATCGCTCGGCCGATCGTCTCGTCGAGAATCGCCGAGCAGACGCCTCCATGAAGCCTCCCCGGATAGCTTTGATGTTCCGCAAGCGGCCGAAAGATGCCGAGCAGTTCGCCATTTTCGAGTTCGTAGAAGCGGGCTTTGAGGCTGTTTGAGTTCTCGGCGCCGCACACCATGCACATCCGGCTGACGTTTTGCGCCCCGAGCACTTTGTGGTTCATTGACGGCCTTTCTGCTGATAGCCCGGATACGGGGTGAGAAATCTCGCGTTCGGGAAGTCTATAGGAGTACTTTGTTGGGAGCGAGTTCTTGTAGATGACAGCCGGGGGTGACGGTCGATGCTGCGAGACATGAAGATGAAGCGTACTGATGTCTTCACGAAGATGCTTGCGCTCGCGGGGATGGTTGTGGTCTGGATGCCCATTCTGTCCCCGTTTGTTTTCACCAGATGGGGCGCGTTGGGCACAGAGCATTTCCACTTCGACTGGCTCATGCCCGCCGAGCTGTTCCCGGCGGCGTTGCTGGGCGGGGTGATCCTTCTGTGGGCTGCGGTCCGGGCGCATTCGAGGCGCGCGCTCGTAGGGTGGGGGCTTGGCCTCGCGGTCGGGCTGCTCGTGGCGGGGATGGTTCTCGCCCAAGTGACAGGGCTCGCTTCCGGCGACACTGAGCCAACCGGTCTCGCGTGGGCGCTGGTGGTGGCGTCGCTTGTGCTCTACTCGGCCGCAGTGGTTGAGATGGGTGTGGCCGGGGTGATGCTGGTGCGCGATCTGTTTGCCCGGCGCCAGCAGACGCCGCCGACTTCGGCGACGTAGTGTCCGGGGCGAACTGATCGGATAATCCCCTTCTCGACGTCGTCGGTGCTCGCTATACTCGGCCCAGCGAGACCGGGGATGCGGTTTCGCCCTTTCGTCCGAAGGGGGTCGCAGGTGAGAGCACGAAGGGTCGTCCTCATCGTTCTCGGCGTCTTGGTGTTGGGTGTGGTGCTTGCGGGAGCGTGGGCGGGGATCGTGCCCGGGCTTTCACGCTGGCTGGGTCCGAAGCCGCGCGATCTCGGCGTCGAGATGACCACCAAGAGCGCGTATTCCGCTGCCAACGCCATGGCGATCCCGACTACAAGCGCGCAGCTCAAGGCGCTGCTTGCCAAGCCCGACTCCCTCAAACGTTACGACGCGGCATTCACTTCCGAGCAGGTCTCGTCGCTGCTGGTCATCGGCCAAGGCGATATTCCGAATTACCCGCTGGCCCGCGTGCAGATCAAGCTTGGGTCCAAAGGGGAGGCTGAAGCGTCCGGAGTCATCAGGTTCGCGAACGTGAAGCCGTTCCTGACCGATTTGGGCGTGCCGGCAGCGGCAGCCGATGCGGTGATGAGCCAGGTCAAACTGATCGGCGACATGCCGTTCTATCTCAAGGGCACGTGCTCGGTCACCAACAACAAGGTGGCGCTCTCTGTCGCGCAACTCGAGATCGGGCGCTTCACCGTTCCTGCCAGCTGGTACCAGGGCAAGGAAGGCGTGGGCACGCAGTATATCGACAGCGCGCTCACGAACAACGGCTACAAGGTTGAGTCGCTCACAATCGACAATGGCCAGCTCAAGATGAAGGGCGAGCGCCCGCTGTCGAGTCTGGGTCCCTGGCTGAAGATGGCGCAGCAATGAGCGCGCGGAAAGGTGCCGAGATGAAACGTGGCAAATTAGTGCGCCGACTGGGCCTTATCACGCTGTTGCTCGGCATGATGATGGCGGTGGTGCCGCTGTCGGGCTGTGGGATGTCGGATGCGGATATGCTGCAGTGGATTACGAACTACCTGACACAGGACGCGGACTCTGAAGACAAAGAGGCCGAAGTGACCCTGGCGCTGACCTATCCGGTGGGGCGCAGCCCGAAAGTCTTCGTCAGTGGCTGGGTCTTCGGCGCGAGTTGTGTGATCGATGGCAAGGACTATTCCGATCAGGTCAAGTGGAGCGGCACGGGGACGTTCGGTCCAGAGGTCGGAGCGCGCAGCCGTCCGGTCTTTAACGGCCCGGGCTCCAACACGATCACGCTTTCCGTCACCGTCAACGGCAAGACAACCAGCAAGTCGTTCTCGGTGGAAGCGGTGTCCAGTGAGGGCTATGCGTGCGTCGGGATGCTCGCCTATTGTCCCGCCGATGCGCATGGCGATCCCGGAGATCCGCATCCGGTGACGGGGCCGATCACGTCGGGGAGTTCCAACGTGTTCATCAACGGCAAAGCCGCCGCCAGAGTTGGCGACACCGGTGTCCACGCCGCATGTTCGGGGCCGAACACATTTACAATCGCTGGAGGCGACTCCGAGGTGCTCATAAACGGAAAACCGGCAGCCAAGATCGGCTCCACAACGCGACATTGTGGAGGAACGGGTACCATAGTCGGCTTCAGAGAATAGGCAGGGCGGCGTCGGCATGAGAGTGGTACTGTTGGGCTCATGACGACGCCGATCCGGACAGGTCTCACAGCTGAGCAGGTCGCCGAGCGAATTGCCGCCGGCGAAGTCAACACGACGACGCTCAAGACGAGCCGCTCGGTCGCCGAGATCGTCCGCGCTAACGTCTTCACGATCTTTAACGGCATCCTCGGCGTGCTGCTGGTCTTGATGCTCGCGTTCGGGTCGCCTAAGGACGCGCTGTTCGGTCTGGTGCTGGTCGCGAACACCGCGATAGGCATCGTGCAGGAGCTGCGGGCCAAATTCACGCTCGACAGACTCGCGCTGCTGGTGGCGCCCCGGTGTCGGGTGGTGCGCGACGGCGCGGAGGTCGAGATCCCGCTCGCGGAGGTGGTTCTCGGCGACCTGGTGATGCTGTCGGCAGGGGACCAAGTGCCGGCGGACGGGCGGGTGGTCGCGAATGCGGGACTCGAGATCGACGAGTCGCTGCTGACCGGCGAGAGCGTGCCGGTGCGCAAGGAGATCGACGCCGAGGTGCTGTCGGGCAGCTTCGTCGCGGCCGGCGCGGGGCGCTTCGTGACGACTGCGGTGGGGGAGGCGGCGTACGCGAACCGCATCGCCGCCGAGGGTCGGCGGTTCACGCTCGTGCGCTCGGAGTTGGTCGAGGGCATCAACCGCATCCTCAAGGCGATCATCTTCGTGATCCTGCCCACCGCAGCACTGCTGGTGATCGCCGCGATGCGGCAGGGGCTTTCGCTCGCCGACGGCGTCACCAACACGGTAGCTGCGCTTGTCGGCATGGTGCCTGAGGGGCTTGTGCTGCTGACAAGCGTCGCATTCGCGCTGAGCGCAGTAGTGCTCGCGCGCCGTAACGTGCTCATTCAGGAGCTGCCGACGGTCGAAGGTCTCGCGCGCGTCGACGTGATCTGCGTCGACAAGACCGGTACCATCACTGAGCCGGTGCCGGTCTTCGGCCGCATCGAGACGCTGGGGGCGGCTGCCGACGGCGTCGCTGCCGTCAGCGCGTTCCCCGAAGTCGCGGCCGAGGCCGAGGCGGCGCTGGGCGCGCTGGCCCGGACCAACCCAGCCCGCAACGCCACCGTCGACGCCATCACCGCCGCCGTGCCCGCGCCCGACGGCTGGATCGCCGGAGGCATCGCGGCGTTCTCCTCGGCGCGCAAGTGGAGCGCTGCCGAGTTCGCGGAGCGCGGCACGTGGGTGCTCGGCGCTCCCGACGTGATCCTCGACCACATCGCTACCGGTTCCGATACCGCCGAGGGCGTGCTTGCAGCTTCCATCGTCGCCGCTCGCGGACGTGTCGCCGCGCTCGCGAGCGAAGGCCCGCGCGTGCTCTTGCTTGCGCACACGCCTGAACCGCTGACCGCCGCCTCCGACTCGCTCCCCGCCGACTTGGAGCCGGTCGCACTCGTGCTGCTTGCCGAGCGCATACGCCCTGACGCCGGCACCACCATCGCCTACTTCGCCGAGCAAGGCGTCGCCGTCAAGGTGATCTCCGGCGACGCTGCCGCCACAGTGGGGACGATCGCCATGCAGGCTGGCGTGCAGGGCGCCGATGCTCCTGTCGACGCCCGGAGCCTCCCCGCGCCCGGCAGTTCGGACCTCGCCGACGCGCTCGAGGCCACCTCCGTCTTCGGCCGCGTCACACCCGAGCAGAAGCGTGACATGGTCGCGGCACTGCAATCTCGTGGCCACGTTGTGGCGATGACGGGCGACGGCGTCAACGACGTGCTCGCGCTCAAGCAGGCCGATATCGGCATCGCGATGGGTTCGGGTTCGGCGGCGGCCAAGGCGGTTGCGCAGCTCGTCTTGCTCGACGGCCGCTTCGCGAACATGCCGCCGGCGGTGGCAGAGGGCCGCCGCGTCATCGCCAACGCCGAGCGCGTCTCGAACCTCTTCCTGACTAAGACCACGTACGCCACGATCCTCGCCATCGTCTCGGCGCTTGCGGCGATGCCGTACCCGTTCCTGCCACGGCATCTCACGCTGGTGGGAGCCATCACCATCGGCATTCCGGCATTCTTCCTCGCGCTCATGCCCAACTCCGCGCGCTACCGCCCGGGTTTCGTAGGCCGGGTGCTCAAGTTCGCGGTTCCTGCGGGCGTCGCGCTCGCGATCGGCCTTCTCGGCATCTTCCTCGCGAGCAGGGGCCTCGGTGCGTCGCTCGACGAGGCGCGCACGCTCACCACCGTCGCGCTGTCCGTTCTCGGCCTGCGTGTCATCCAGATCCTTGAGCGCCCGGTTCGCGGGTGGCGCCGCTGGCTTCTCGGCTCGATGGTATGCGCACTTCTGCTCGCACTCGTGCTTCCGGTCGCGCGTGCGTTCTTCGAGTTCACGCTTCCGTCTCTCGCGGCGTGGCCGATGGTCGTCCTCACCGCCGCGATCACCCTCGCGGGCTGGTTCGCCCTCGGCGCGAACTGGCACTTCGTGCAGAAAGCAGCCGAGAAGCGCTAGGAAACGGGCGCCGAAAGGTGCACTTGCTGGACGATTACCGGTACTCTTCGGCCCGCGTCGGGTGCGCCTTCCTAGTTTCGCGCGACTCGGTTGCGTCCGTTGGCCTTGGCTGTGTACAGGGCAGCGTCTGCCCTTTGAACGAGTTCTTCGGCGAGACTGTCTTCATCAGGCGTAATCGAGGTGACGCCCACACTTATCGTTACTGTCCCAAGATCGGTGTCCTCATTGGGCTCCGCAAGCGCGGCCACGGCCTCTCGAGCCCGTTCGGCTACGTCTGCCACTGTCTCGAGATTCGCCCCCGGCAATACGATGGCGAACTCCTCGCCGCCATACCTAGCGACCAAGTCGACGCCTTGGCGAACGCTGTCGGCAAGTACGGAACTCACGCGCCTTAGGCATGTGTCGCCGAGGATGTGTCCATATCGGTCGTTGTAGAGCTTGAAATTGTCGATGTCGACCATTGCCATGCCGATAGGGCTCTGCGATCGTCTCGCCCGAAGCAGCTCCGAGGCCAAGGTATCCGTGAGATGTCGACGGTTGGCGAGGCCGGTGAGGGGATCGGTAATGCTCAGCTCCTCGAGCTGACGGTTCGCGGTCTCCAACGCGTCGGTGCGCTCGGCAACCTTGTTCTCAAGCTCGGCGTAGAGTCGAGTGTTGTCGAGAGACACGGTAAGTTGTCCGGCGATCAGGTTCACAGCGTCGAGACGTTCGGCGGTGAATACCCCACGAACAAGGCGGTTCTCGCACATGAGGATGGCTCTGAGCCGACCATGGCTAAGGAGCGGGAATACCAGCAGTGAGCCCTGCGCCAACCCTGCAAAGTAGGGATCGTCTGCGAACCGGTTGTCCTGCCTGACGTCTTCGACCACAAGCGTCCGTCGCGTGCGTTCGACATAACTGAACGCCGAGAACGGCAACAAACCCTCATGTGCGGCGTCCTCTAACGACAATGCCTTGCTCTGATCCGGCAGCGCCGTGCCGGTGGTTGGCACCCAGGCCTGCATGACCTCGTCGTAGAACATCGCCAGCATCTGCGTGGCACCTGTCATGTTCTTCAGGACTTCGCTAACGCGGATGCCGAGTGTCTCGGGATTAGTCTCCGAACTGAGCGCCTGTGAAGCTTTGAGAATGGCAAGCAGGTCGATATCGCTGGCCGAGGCACTGCTGGTATGTCCGAGCGACCGGGTATGTCGGGGCTTCGAGGGATACAAGGAGCCATAGATGTTTTTGAGCTGTTCGACCTTGGCGGTCGCGCCCCAAGAAGCATATGCGTCGCGCGCCTGAGCGATGAGCCCCAAACCTGCGTGATCGAAGCCGTACTCCATGCAAAGGAGCGACTGACGTTCGCAGATGAAGGCGTAGTGCCAAGGACGCTGGGAAGGCGAGATAAGGCTCAGCGCCATCTCGAACAGGCTCATCGCCTCGAGGCAATCGCCGCCCGCCCAGGCCCGCTCGGCCCGAAGGAGCGCGGCGAGGTGCGAGAAGTTCTCAGGAGCATCTTGCGCGCGTGCGGAAAGCCAGTCCACGTGGACTTCGAGGTCGGCCAAAGCACTCTCGCGCGCTTCGGGGACCGTTCGGGCCTTCTCGGCCAGCGCCAAGGCTCGAAAGAGATGCGCCAGCATGATGAAATAGGTGCCCCTGAAGAGATCCAGCAAAGGCATCGCCGCTAGGGAGTGTTCTTCGAGACCGGCAGCGTCGCGGAAGAGCGCGGCCGCGAAGGCTTTGTGGATGTGAAACAGCCCGGCCGAGAATGGCAAGCGGTCGACGCCCGCGGCATACGCGGACTCGTTGAATTCGGCATCGCCGAAACTGCCGATGCGCTCGGTCTTTCCCTGGAGCGCGCGCCCGGTTTGCCTGCCGATCGTCATCGATTCGATGACCCAGTCCATACCCATGCGCCTTGCGAAGTCGATGGCAGCTTCGGCCTCGGAAACAAAATCATCGACAGTGGGTCCGCAGTCCAGATACGCGGCCATCGCAGGCATGTAGGAGTAGCAGGCGTTGTTGTGTGGGTCGCCGGCTCGTACCATCCCTTCGTGCGCCAAGGCGGCCTGTTCGATGCTGTTCTGCAGGGGCTCTGCCCAGTGCGCCGCCCCAGTCACAAACACGAAGCGCGCTTCCGATGTCTCCGGCTCCCACCCGTGTGCCTCGCTGACAGTCAACGCTTTTCGTGCGGCGCGGTACCCGATGCGGTAATCGCCGCGTTCACGAATGGCGGCGAGCGGAGCTCGGCATATGATTGGGATGAGTGGCGCGCACGGGCCATTGTGCATCCACAGTTCGACGCTCTTGATCACGAGCCACGAGAGGAGCTGCTGGTCGGTGTAGAGCGCAGACACTGTCAGCAGGCTCATGCCGCCAGCAAGGCGACAACCTCGGTCTTGCTTACGAAACGCCGGACTTCCTTGTTGTCCCAGGTCCAGCCGTCGGCCCCAAGCTCCAGGATCTTGTCGGCTCGCAAGGCGTTGAGAAGTTCGACGGTGTCGAACGGGTTCCCCCCGGTATGCGTACTCATAGCCGCGGCGAGGCTCTCTACATCTTCGACCGGAAGGCGCAGCATCGATCCCAGAAGCGCTGCGAGATCCTCGCGGCCGAAGTTGTCCAATCGCAGCATCTCAGGTGCAAGCCCGAGTTGCTCCCACCTAGCCATGGCGTGAGCCAATGGATGTGTCGGCCCCACATCCGTTTCGCGATAGGTGCCTACCACCATAAGGCCGGGAACGCCTCCCTGGATGATGGCGCTCATGACATTCAGCGAGCTCTCATTGATCCACTGAAGATCGCCGAGAACCATCACGAGCGGATGTCGCAGCGGAGTGACCGCACGCAGTAGACTTACGACAGCTACCCCAGCGCGTTTCTCGGCTTCGGTGGAGCGATCCTCTGTGGTCTCATGCTCGTCACCCAAGAGTAAGGCGAACTCCGGCACCATCGCGGTTATCACGCCGATGTTGTTTCCAAGGCCTTTTCTCATGCGTTGCGTGGCTGTGAGCAGTCGCGTCTCCGGCTCGGAAAGCAGCAGTCCGCCGAGCATCCCCAAGGCGCGGGCAACAAGGCCCGGACCGGTGTCGTAACGATGCTCGTTGGCTTGGGTCTCGATGAACCAGCCGGATTTTTCTGCGGTCATGCGTCGTAGTTCGTTGGTCAGCATCGTCTTGCCGACCCCAGGATCGCCGGTGATCATCCCAAAGCATCCTTGCGTGCAGTGCGAGTCTTCAAGCGCAAGCCGCAGCCTCGCCAGCTCACATTCGCGGCCGATGAGCTGTGTGGGCGGTATGAAGTGCGCGGGAAAATCGCGCTCCCCGAGGAGAGCCAGTCTTGTCTCACCTTGGCTCAGCGCTTCGTCGAGCATCTTCAGGTCATGGAGAAGCCCCTCCGCGCTCTGGTACCGCCGGTCGGGATCCTTCTCTATCAGATGCATGATGATCTCTGACAGTCCCTCGGGCACGCCAGGATCAAGCACGTGGGGCGATGTGGAAACCAGCGCCAGATGATCGTGCACAACTTCCAGCGGATCCTGCCCGCCAAAAGGCAGGAGGCCTGTCGACACCTCGTAGAGTGTGACGCCAAGAGAGTACAGATCGGTGCGTTCATCGGCGGTGCGGTTCATGCGGCCGGTCTGTTCAGGGGCAAGGTAGTCGAGCGTGCCGTGGATTCCGGATTGGACCTGAAATCTCATCTGCTTCTCGTTGAAGGTTGCCGCAAGATCAAAGTCGATGAGGATCGGCGCACCGGTAGTGGTGTCGAGGAGAATGTTGGCCGGATTGATGTCCAAGTGGATGATGCCGGCTCGGTGTACGTCCGAGACGATCTTCGCAAGCCGGATGGCCAGCGTCATCACGCGCGGGATCGGCATTCTCGACGCGGTGAGCGCATCGGCGAGAGAAATCGAACCGGTGTCTGCGAGGACGAGTTCATGCGGCGCTCTGGCGAGCATCTGCGGGGCGAGCGAGGGTACGCCATCGATTCCTTTGAGTCGTTTGAGGACCCGCAATTCGTTTCGCAGGCGCTTTCGCGAGTCACCTCCGACGTCCTGCTTGACGATGACGCTTCCTGTGGGGGTGCGCCGACGGGCGACCCGTGTCAAATCGCTGAGGTAGAGGATCTCGTCGGGGCCGTTTTCTGTCTCTTGCATCGAATCAGACGGCTTTCTGTTTGCCGCCCGGATCTGGAGTCCGGGGAGGATGGTGAGGGAACCCTCAAGCTGAAGTATCGGTAGTATGTACCACCGACTCAAGTTTCACGCACGGTATACTGACGGCATGTACTGCGGCATCGCCTGCGAAGAGAGGAAGTGCTCGGTTGGCCCGGGACGTGATCGTAGTGGCGCTTGGCGGCGCTTTCGGCGCTGCACTGCGCTTCGGTCTCGGCGGCTGGATCGCCACGCGCACCGGGGCGGGCTTTCCTTGGCCGACATTCGTCATCAACATAGCTGGCGCATTCCTCATCGGCATCCTCATGGCCATGTCGCTGGATCGCGGGTTTGTGCCCGGCAACTGGCGGCTGTTCCTCGGCACGGGGGTTCTGGGCGGGTTCACGACGTTTTCGACGCTGTCGTATGAGTCGATCGCGCTCATGGAGCGCGGCCTGATGGCGGCGGGGTTCGCGAACATGTTCGGCAGCGGCGTGGTAGGGCTGGCAGCAGCGTGGCTCGGCATCCTTATCGGCCGATCGATCTAGGGGATGGCGCGCATGAAGACTGAATTTGACGCAGAGCGTGTGACCGTGATGGTTGGCGAGACCGACCGCTGGCACTCGCACTCGCTCTATGAGGCCATCGTGGCCATGTTGCATGCCGAGGGAGTCGCCGGCGCCACGGTCGTCAAGGGCACGCTGGGCTACGGTGAATCGAGTCGCATGCACGCCGCCCACCTGCTCGACCTCTCGAGCGATTTGCCGATGATGATCGTCTTCGTGGACACTGCCGAGAACGTCGCGCGCGTGATGCCCAAGCTTGATGAGATGGTGGGCAGCGGCCTTGTGGTCGTCGAGGCCGTGAGGGTCGCAAAGTACTCGCGAGGGTAGCGAACCGCTAGGCGCAACAAGCGGAGCGAACCACAAGGTATGGTGTTTGCGACCGTTCGGCTCCGCAACAGGTTGTGATCGTCGCTCGCAGGGCGCCGTTCGTCAGGTCGCCGAATTTCGTCGTCGGATTAGCTTCCCCCCATGGTCTTGCTCGGCTAGACTTGGGTCGTTGTCAGCTAAGAATAGCGATGACAGTGACGCACGGTACGACCTTCGAAGTGATCGAGGCCGGCTCGTGACGACCACGCGGTGTCCGGGGGTCTCTCGATGTCATTTCGAACCGCTATGCTCTGAAAGCCCGTTCGCCTCAGCGGAGGTGACGGGTTCTTTTTTCGGCGGGCGTCACGTCCGCTTCTGCCATGCAAGCAAGAAGGGGGATCCATTGTCCTGCGCGAACAGTAACGACTCCATTGCCGACAAGGTGCTCTCCACCGTCATCACGCGTGCCGGCGAAGAGGCACCATTCGACGCGTCCAAGATCCGCTCGGCCATCGCACGTGCGGGCCGGGCCACCGGCGAGTTCGGCGAGCTTGAGGCCGACCTGCTTGCCGGCCAGACACTGAAGGTCCTCGTCCACCGCTTCGCCGAGAAGGCGTTGCATATCGAGGAGATCCAAGACGTCGTCGAACAGGTGCTCATCTCGGCGAACCACTTCGAGACGGCGCGTGCCTACATCGTCTACCGCGAACAGCGCGCCCGGCTGCGCAACGATCGCCGCACGGTGGTCGAGGTGGAGTCTTCGATGAACGAGTACCTCGACCGCAGCGACTGGCGCGTGAACGCGAACGCCAACCAGGGCTACTCGCTCGGCGGGCTCATCCTGAACATCTCGGGCAAGGTCGTCGCCAACTACTGGCTGTCGCACGTGTACCCGGCTGCGGTCGGGCAGGCGCACCGCGACGGCGACTACCACATCCACGACCTTGACATGCTGTCCGGCTACTGCGCCGGCTGGTCGCTGCGTACGCTGCTGACTGAGGGACTGAACGGTGTCCCGGGCAAGGTCGAGTCGGCCCCACCCAGGCACCTTTCGAGCGCCGTCGGGCAGATCGTGAACTTCCTCGGCACGCTACAGAACGAGTGGGCGGGTGCGCAGGCGTTCTCCTCCTTCGACACGTACATGGCGCCGTTCATCCGCAAGGACTCGCTATCGTACGAGAAGGTGCGCCAGTCGATCCAGGAACTCGTCTACAACCTGAACGTGCCTTCGCGCTGGGGCACCCAGACGCCGTTTACCAACCTTACCTTCGACTGGGTCTGCCCGGAGGACCTCCGCGACCAGTATCCCGTCATCGGCGGCGAGGTCATGGAGTTCACCTACAGCGAGCTTCAGGTCGAGATGGACATGATCAACCGCGCCTACATCGAGGTCATGACCGAGGGCGACGCCAAGGGTCGCGTCTTCACATTCCCGATCCCGACGTACAACATCACACCGGACTTCCCGTGGGAGAGCGAGAATGCCGAGCTGCTCTTCGAGATGACGGCGAAGTATGGCCTGCCGTACTTCCAGAACTTCCTGAACTCCGAGCTCAAGCCCAACATGGTGCGCTCGATGTGCTGCCGTCTGCAGCTCGACCTGACCGAGCTTCTCAAGCGCGGCAACGGCCTCTTCGGAAGCGCCGAGCAGACCGGCTCGCTCGGCGTCGTGACCGTGAACTGCGCGCGTCTGGGCTACGTGCATCAGGGCGATGAGGCCGCGTTGTTCGCGCGCCTCGATGAGCTGCTCGACCTCGCGCGCACGAGTCTCGAGATCAAGCGCAAGGTCATCCAGCGCCACATCGACGACGGGCTGTTCCCTTACACGAAGCGCTACCTCGGCACGCTACGCAACCACTTCTCGACGGTGGGCGTCAACGGTGTCAACGAGATGATCCGCAACTTCACACGCGACGAAGACGACATCACCACGCCGTGGGGCCGCGCGTTCGCGATCCGCTTTCTCGACCATGTGCGTACGAAGATCGTGAGCTTCCAAGAGGAGACCGGACATCTCTACAACCTTGAAGCGACACCTGCCGAGGGCACCACGCACCGATTCGCCCGCGAGGACCAGAAGCGTTTCCCCGGAATCCTGCAAGCGGGCACGCCTGTGACGCCGTATTACACCAACTCGAGCCAGCTGCCGGTCGGTTTCACGGACGACGCTTTCGAGGCGCTCGGGCTTCAGGAGGAATTGCAGCGCAAGTACACCGGCGGCACCGTGCTGCATCTCTATCTGGGCGAGCGGGTCTCCTCGGCGGATGCGTGCCGCAAGCTTGTGCGCCGCTCGCTGGAGGGTTTCCGGCTGCCCTACATCACCATCACACCGACGTTCTCGATCTGCCCGACACATGGCTATCTGGCAGGGGAGCACCCATTCTGCCCCAAGTGTGATCTCGAGATCGCCGCACGCAAGCAACGCGACGCCGTCGGCGTGGCTTAACCCAGAGGAGCCAAGGCATGAGTGATATCACCGCGACCGAAGAAGTCTCCGCGCAGTCCGCGATCGCGCTGGCCGATAACGAGCGCCAGCCCTGCGAAGTCTGGACGCGTGTCATGGGCTACCATCGCCCGGTCTCGTCGTTCAACCGCGGGAAGCAGGGCGAGTACGCCGAGCGAACCTGCTTCCTCGAGTCGCGTGTCGACCTCAGCTGACCTTCGCATCGGAGGGCTGACGCGTCTGTCGACGTGCGACTGGCCCGGCCAGCTTGTAGCGACGGTCTTCTGCCAGGGCTGCCCGTGGGACTGTGTGTACTGCCATAACCCGGCACTGTTGTCCGCTGCGGCGGCCGCCGGTTCCGAGGCGCTGGCGTGGCGCGAGGTTCGCCGGTTCATCGAGGGGCGCGTCGGGCTGCTCGACGGAGTCGTCTTCTCCGGTGGTGAGCCCATTGCGCAGCGGGCGCTGCTGCCAGCAATGCGCGAAGTGCGCGAGCTGGGCATGCGTGTGGCCCTGCACAGCGGTGGGCAGCTACCCGAGCGCTTCGCCGAGGCGCTCTCCTTGGCCGACTGGGTTGGTTTCGACGTGAAAGCACCATTCGCCGAGTACGAGCGCATCACGCGCGTGCCCGGCAGCGGCGAGCACGCGCGGATGAGTCTGCAGGCGTTGCTCGCGAGCGCCGTCGACTACGAGGTGCGGACGACGGTGCACCCGGGACTTCTCGGCCTGGATGCGCTCCGGCGCATGGCGGGAGAGCTGAGTTCGCTTGGCGTGCGGCGATGGGCACTGCAGGCGTTTCGTGCCCAGGGCACTCGGCCGGAGGCGATCACGGTCGGGCTGGGTCCGGACCCGCTGACCGCGTTGCCGGATGGCTTCGGCGCGGAGTTTGAGGAGTTTGAGGTCAGGGCATAGGTTGGCGAGGCGATCAGGCTACCTCTCCACATCCTCTGGGAGCAGCGTGCCACCGGGTCCCTCGTGACCGTGCTGCAGGTGAGCCTTCCGGTTCGTTTCCTCGGCCTGGACGGCTTGCGCCTGCTGGTAGAGCGCGAGAAGCTCGACGTTGCCCACATCTTGGCGGTACGCCGAGTCGAGCACGTCTACCGCTGCGTTGTAATCTCCGGCTT
Organism: Coriobacteriia bacterium; assembly: GCA_013336165.1. Lineage (NCBI taxonomy): Bacteria > Bacillati > Actinomycetota > Coriobacteriia > Coriobacteriia bacterium. The sequence continues at coordinate 120,165 of JAAXUF010000005.1, read as the reverse complement.
CCAGAAGGTCCTTGCCCTCGACCCACAGGGTTAGCAGGTGTGCTCTAGCCACGAATCCACGGTTCCAGGGTTCTACGCTCGCGGCGATGGCGGCGGCATGTGCGCGCACTTCGATCGAAGCTGGTGAGTCGAAGCTTCGCGAATACTCGGCATGGGCGATGAGATGCGCCGCCACCACGCTTGCGGCCAGAATCGCAAACGCGAATGCGCAGGCTATCACCGGCCATCCACGGTTCCATTTGGGACTTCCGGGCAAGAGATTCGCCTTTCCCTTGGGCGGCACATACTCGTCTCGTCGCGGGATGAGCGAACGCCATGCCGAGAACCCGATCCGCGAAGCGGCGCGAAGAGTGCCCACTCGGCGGATTCCTGATGGCGCCGCCGCTGCGCCTAGACTACACTGACCGCATTGCCAACTGAATAGGCGTCACTTGGTGCCCGCGGACACGTCAGTCGCGGGAGAATAGGGAACCCGGTGCGAATCCGGGACGGGACCCGCCACTGTAGAGGGAAGCGCTTGTGCGCTCCCCAAGTCAGGAGACCTGCCAAGGTGATGCGCGACGCGGCCTTCGAGGTGCAAGGCCGGCTCGCGGTGATGTCTCGAAAGCAGGCTCGAAAGCTCGCGCCGGAGACTTCACCCCGATCCGCTCCGCTTTCAACTCGAAGCTCGTTTGCCGACAGATTTCTCTGTAGGGCAGCGGGCTTCTTCGTTTTGGCGGGGGCGTCCAAGAATCCGTGATCGATTTCCACAAGGAGGATGCATGCCCCGTACGAAACGCACTCGCGCCACCCGAACCACACTGATCCTGCTCCTAGCCGCTGTGCTTGCGACGTTCTCGTTCGCCGGCTGCACCGCGAGCGGCGGTCCGTCCACAGTGAAGTCCGACTCCTCGGCGGCATATCCGGTGACGCTGACCGACGATGCCGGCCGCGTGGTTACCATCAACGCCGAGCCCAAACGCATCGTTTCACTCGCGCCCGCAAACACCGAGATCCTGTTCGCATTGGGTCTAGGCGACCGCGTAGTCGGCGTCACGACCTATGACGACTATCCTGCCGAGGTAAGCGGCATCGCGAAAGTCGGCGACTTTCAGACACCCAACTTGGAGGCTATTGCAGCTGCGAAGCCGGACCTCATCTTGGCGACCACCGGCGTGCAGGCCGACATGGTGAAGCGGCTGGAGGCGCTTGGCGCGGTGGTGATCGCTATCGACCCGCAGGACCTCGCAGGCGTCTACACCGACATCGAGCGCGTAGGCAAGGCGACCGGCACGGCATCGAAGGCGACTTCCATCGTCGAAGGCATGAAGGCAGACGTGGTGTCGGTGCAGAAGGCCGTCGCTGGTAAGCCCAAAGTCACGGCATTCGTCGAGATCGGCCAAAACCCGCTCTACACGGTGGGCAAGGGCACCTTCATTGACGAGCTCATCACGCTCGCCGGTGGCACCAACGTCGTCACCGAGAAAAGCTACGTAGCCTACTCGTCTGAGCAGCTCATAGCCGCCAACCCGCAGGTCTACCTGGCGACGAAAGGTTCCAGCAGCGATCCCGCGTCCATCGAGAAGCGTGCCGGCTTCGACAAGCTCTCAGCGGTGAAGAACGGGCGCGTCGTGATCCTGGACGACAACACAGTCTCGCGTCCCGGCCCGCGCCTCATCGAGGGCTTGAAGCAGATCGCCATGGGCCTGCATCCGGAAGCGTTTTAGGAAGTAGCGAAACGTGGCCAGGATCGATCGACAGCCGCTCTCGTATCCCGCGGTCATCGCCGCTCTCATCGCCGTGCTTGCCTCGGCGATGCTGGTCGGCGTGGCGTTCGGGGCGGTGCCGCTGTCGGCGGGCGACGTGATCGCCGCTCTCGGTCGGCGGTTCAGCGGCAGCAGCGGTGGGCTTGCCGATACGCTTGTGGTGGACGTGCGTCTTCCACGGGTGCTGATAGCCGCGCTGGTTGGGGCATCGTTGGCAGCGGCAGGTACGCTCTACCAAGCGCTTTTCCGCAACCCTCTGGCCGACCCCTACATTCTCGGCGTGTCGAGTGGTGCCGGGCTGGGGGCGATGGTCGCACTGACCGCGACCGCGGGCGCAACCGTGTGGAGATTCGGAGCGGTTCCGGCCGGCGCGTTTGCGGGCGCGCTGCTCACGATGATCCTGGTCGTGAGGCTCGCGTCGTCGCGTGGGCGTCTGGAGCCGACATCACTTCTGCTTGCAGGCGTGGCGGTCTCGTATGTGCTAGCGGCCCTGACGTCGTTCATCATGCTGGTCGCGCGCCAACAGATGATGGCGCTGGTGTATTGGATGATGGGTGGCCTGTCCGCCGCCTCATGGCAGTACGTAGCCATGATCGCGCCGATGTTCGTGCTGGGAATCCTCCTTCCGCTGCTTTCGACGCGCGAACTCAACCTCATGTTGCTTGGTGACGAGCGCGCCGGCCATCTCGGCCTGTCCGTTGAGCGCTTCAAGCTCCTCATGTTGGCAGCAGCATCGCTCCTTACGGCCGCCGCCGTGGCGGTCTCCGGGCTGATCGGCTTCGTTGGACTCATGACGCCGCATATCATGCGGCGGATCGTCGGCCCCGACCATCGTCGGCTGCTGCCGGCGTCGCTTCTTGCCGGCGCATCGGTTCTGGTGCTCTCTGACCTTGCGGCCCGCATGGTGATCCGTCCGGTCGAAATCCCGGTGGGCATCGTGACGGCGGTTCTCGGCGGGCCGTTCTTCATCTGGCTGCTGGTGCGGGGGCGATCGCGGTGATTGCCGAGGTCTTGTTGGAATACGCACGCGCCGACGTGGGCTACGCCGGGGCGCCTGTCGTATGTGGCGCGAACCTAGAAGTACACGCGGGCGAGATCGTAGGTCTTGTTGGGCCCAATGGCGCCGGCAAGTCCACGCTCGTGCGCACGGTGACCGGGGATGCGGAGCTCCTCGGGGGAGCGCTGAACCTAGGTGGTCTGCCGGCAAGGGAGTATTCCTCGGTGGCCCGTGCACGGATGGTCGGCGTCGTGCCGCAGCAGGTGCAGCCCGCGTTTGCGGTGCCGGCGCGCGACTTCGTGGCTATGGGGCGGCACGCGCACCTGTCGCGCTTCGCTTCGCCCGGCGAGCACGACCGGGAGGTCGTCGATCGGGCGATGGCGCTCACCGACACGGCGCACCTCGCCGACAAGCCCACTGACCAACTCTCCGGCGGCGACCTGCAACGCCTCGCTTTGGCTCAGGCACTTGCCCAGGAGCCGCGCATTCTACTACTGGACGAGCCGGTGAGCCACCTCGATCTCAACCACCGGCTCCAGGTTCTCGACCTGACACGCGAGCTTGCCGACTCGGGGCTGGCGGTGCTCGCCGTCTTCCACGATCTCGACCTGGCCGCGCGTTATGCAGACCGCATAGCGGTTGTCGCCGACGGGCGTCTCGGCGAAGCGCTTCCGCCTGCGTTAGCCATCACCGCCGAGATGCTTTCGGCGGTCTTCGGCGTGCGGGCCGTCGTCGGCACCGACCCCATCACCGGCTCGGTCAGCGTCACGCCGGTGTTGCGCGAGGGCGCCGTCGCTCGCACGCAGCGCGGACGTGCGCTGGTGATCGGCGGTTCGGGAGTTGCCGCGTCACTGATGCGTCGGCTGGTGCTGGCCGGCTGGCACGTCTCGGCGGGCGCGCTCAACCTCGGCGACGCCGACCAGCTTGTCGCAACAGCGCTCGGACTCGAGTACGCCGCGATCCCACCATTTGCGCCGATGGATGCGGAGGCGCAGGAGCACGTCGCGCAGTTGTCGCAGGAGGCGGATGTGGTCGTGGTCGCCGAGATCCCCTTCGGGAACGGCAACGTCGGCAACTTGCGCGCGGCTGTCGTCGCGGCGCGAGCCGGAACGCCCGTCGTGCTGGTGGGGGCGATCGCAGGTCGCGATTTCGCGGGCGGCGAGGCCGAAACTCTCTGGTCCGAGGCGCTTGCGCTGGGTGCGAAGGCCGTCGCGAATCACGATGCTGCATTCGACACGCTGACCGAACGGCCCTAGCGGCACCGGTGCGACAGTGCGCGTGAATTTGCGTGTGAGATGTCGCCTGTCATTCGCCTAGCATATCAGTAGGGTATAGTGAGCAAAATAGCGTAGTCGATAACACCTGGATGGAGAAAGAACATGGACAAGTCATTCAAACTCGTGCCAGCCGAGGTACCTTCCAAATCAACTCGCGGAGCAAGTGTGTACTCGACTATCGTGGATGAGTTCATGAAGTCATCCAACGCAAGCGTTCGAGTTGAGATAGCTGGCGTCAAGGCCATTACGGCAGTAGTTGCTTTGCGCAAGGTGGCGAAGGACAAAGCTCTCGGCATGAGCGTGGTTCAGCGTGGCGGACAGATCTATCTGCAGAAGAAGTAGCGAAGACGAAGAGCACCTCAAGGTAGGCAAAACGGATTCCCACCCCGGAGCTCCGCGCCCAACTCGACGCGGGGCTCTCTCGCTCAACTCGCGTTCTCTGCGGCCTGCTTCCAGCCGTCTGCGCACACACTCTCCCAGGCGCAGCCGACGCATGCCTCCGCGCGCCAGCGGGCGATCCGTGCCGGATTACCCGTGAGCCGCTTGCGGGCTTGCGAGAGCGAGACCCGATCGTCCTCGGCCAGTCCGAGGGTTTCCAGTGCCAGGGCGTCCAGCCGGCGCACCTCAGTTTCGCCTGCCTCAGGGTCGCGGCATGTGCCGTCGGGGCCGAGTCCCGGGCACGCGGCACACACGTCGTCAGCGCCCTGCACTACAAGCGCCGGCTCGGCGTTCGCACGCATGACCACGTCCGCGAGGTTTGCGACGAATGCCTCCGAGTACCCTTCGCCGCGAAAGAACTGCAGGCAAATGAGGTGATGTCCGCGCAAGCGGGGAGGTGCCGCAGTGTCCGCGTCGCTCATCTCGTAGCCTCCTCCGCGAACAGCTGCGTTTGTGGCGGGAACGAGTCGAGCGGTTCGTCCTGCGAAGCGACCTCGATGGGCACGCTCAGACCGATCCCGGCAGCGCGGGCCGCCAGCGCCCGTTTCGCGAGGCTGGCCGTGTTGTTTGTTGCCGAGCGGTGCAGAGCGAACACTCGGCGCAAACGGTCGGAAGCCAGAAGCGCAAGCGCGTCGGCCGCATCGGGGTTCGAGAGATGCCCTGTTTCCGACCGGATTCGGCGCTTGAGGCAGTACGGGTAGGGTCCTCGCTCCAGCATGTCGAGGTCGTGGTTGCACTCGATGCCGAGAAGGTCGACCTCCCTCAACGCTTCGGCGGCTTCGGGCGTCAGCACGCCCGTGTCGGTCGCCATCCCAAAGCATCCGCCACTTCGCGCCTCGATCCGGAATCCGACGGGCTCGGCCGCGTCGTGCGATGTCCGGAAGGGGAGCACGCGAAGCGCCCCGACGGTGATCTCGCACCCGGGCACGAGACTGCGCACCTCCGAGCGGAATGCGTCCAGACCCGCCGCACGCCGAGTCCCCGTCGTCGCGTAGACGACGCTTTCGTGTCGCCGAGCGAACACCTCGACGCCGCGGATGTGGTCGCCGTGCTCGTGCGTCAGCAGGATCGCGTCGACGGATGCCGGGTTCAAACCCGCAAGCGCCATGCGTCGGCACGTCTCGCGCGCCGAGAAGCCGCAGTCGATGAGGAGCGTCGTTTCGCCGTCGGTTGCGACGAGGGCGTTACCCGCCGAACCGGATCCGAGGAAAACGATCCGCAAATTCCGTGTGTCTGACATGCGGGAAGTGTACACCCACAAGAACCTGCATTTTAGGGAACACTCTCTCTAGTCGTAAGGAGCTGAAATGGGTGTTCGCGTGTATGCACTGTCCACGTGCCCCTACTGCCGGATGGCGCGGAAGTATCTCGATGAGCGGGGCGTGGCCTATGATCTGACCGAGGTGGACCTACTCGAAGGCGAACCTCGGATTGTCGCAGCCTCCGAGGTCAAGCGTCTCTCGGGAGGGCTTTCGTTTCCTGTGATTCTCATCGGCGAGGAAGTCGTGGTCGGGTTCAACAAGGGACACATCGACAGGGCTCTCGGTCTGTAGGCCGCACATGAATACACCCCATGAACGCACATCACCGCTCTTCTTGCCGAGAGGGCCGCGGTCGCTTCTCTTGAGCGCAGCAGTCCCGGGCGCGGCGGGCGCAGGGGCTCTTGCTCTGGCTTGCGCGGGCATGCTGGCTGGCGGTGTTGTGGCAGCTTGCGGCGCTGCGGCCGGAGTGCTGGCTCTTGCTGGTGCGGTCGCATGGCTTCTGGGGTATCGGTATGGCGGCTGGCTGGTCGCAGCCACCGGTGTGCTCGGCATCATCGCAACCGCGCTTGCGATGATGGTCAACGGCGTGGTTCCTTGGGAGATCGTCGCATTCTGGGGAAGCACCGCCTTGCTGCTCGCCGAGGCGATGGACCTCACTGCGGCCTCCGGTTCCGAACGCATGGCCATGGCGACCGTCTTGGCCGTGATCTCGCTGCTCGTGCTCTCGGCGATCGGACTCGGAGAATACGTGAGTCTCGCATGGCCCGCGACCGGCCGACAAGCGCTTCGCGAACTACCCATCTATCCCACCGGTACGGCGGCAGCCACCGTGGTGAGCGTTCGCGAGGAGCCGTTGGCCGGGGGAAAGTGGTCCTGCGTGTGGCAGGTTCCTCAGGGCAGCGCGGCGATTGAAGTCGCGCGCGCGAGGGGCACGCTGGAGCAGGCGGGCTGGCATGTGAGCGCGAGTTCGGACACATCTCTCGTCGCCGAGAAGGACGGCCTAGAACTCGGACTCACCGGTGAGTCCATGGAGGTTTGTGACGCCGGATGCAGTGGATGTTGCATCAGGGTGTCGGTTCGCCAAATCTCGGCGGCTATCGCCCTCTTCTCACAATGAAGCGCTGTGCCGCGACTGTCAGAGCGGACGATATCACCGCGAACGCGGCCCACTGCCAATTTGCGCTCACGCCAAGGGCATTGAGTCCGGCCGCGCAGGCCGCTCCGACCGCCCAGGGCAGTGCCAGTAGGCCGCCGGTGGCGCCTTCGCAGACGGCAAGGATCACGGCGATTGCTACCCAGGCCCAAAACATCGGAGGCACGTCTTCTCATCTCTTCCACGTCGAGCTAACGAATCTGCAATCAGTTTCGCACACTAGGCGGGGAGAAGGGCACTCCTGAGCAAACCGGTCCACCCGCATCGCGCTGCAAGAAACACGGGGAAAGCGCATGTACTACAGTTAAAAGGTGCGCATTAAGGGCTTCTCGGACCCGACGCAGGGGGATAGCATACGGACAAGACATCCTTTGTCAGCTGGGAGGCTGCACATGACTGGAATCGTAAAGCGTGTAGACGACACTATCGGCAACACCCCGATCGTCTTTCTGAATCGCCTGAGCGCCGGGCTACCCGCATTGGTCGCGATCAAGCTTGAATCACGCAACCCGGGCGGCTCCGTGAAGGACAGGATCGCTCGCGGAATTCTCGATGACGCCGAGGCGCGCGGGGTCATCTCGCCCGACAGGTCCGTCATCGTCGAGCCGACGAGCGGCAACACGGGTATCGCTCTTGCGATGCTCGGCGCCTCAAGGGGGTACCGGGTCATCCTGACGATGCCGGAGTCGATGTCGATCGAGCGGCGCAAGCTCCTAAAGGCATACGGCGCCGAACTGGTGCTGACACCCAAGGCTCTGGGCATGGCGGGGGCCGTTGACGAGGCCGACCGGATTGTCGCCGAGACACCGGACGCATGGCTCGCCGGCCAGTTCATCAACCCTGCCAACCCGCGAGCACACTACGAGACAACCGGTCCCGAGATCGAGGCGGCGCTGGGAGACCTCAAGATCGGCGCTTTCATCGCTGGTGTGGGGACGGGCGGCACCATTTCCGGCGTCGGGCGCTACCTGAAGGAGCATCATCCGGACGTTCTCGCGATCGCGGTCGAGCCCGCCGAGTCGCCAATCATCGCACAGCGCATCGCGGGCGAGGAAATCACACCAGCCTCGCATGGTATTCAAGGCATCGGCGCCAACTTCATCCCCGAAGTACTCGACTTCACGGTTCTCAACGGTGTCGAGCATGTCACGACCGAGGAGGCTATAGCGACTGCACGTACACTTGCCGATGAGGAGGGAATCTTCGTGGGCATTTCGAGCGGCGCCAACATCGCCGTCGCATTGCGGATTGCCGCGCGTCCGGAAATGGACGGGCGACTGATAGTCACGGTCGGCCCGTCGACAGGCGAGCGCTACCTGTCCACAAAGCTGTGGGAGGAGTTGGGATAGTTCATGCGAGTTCCCCAGCGGCTCGACTATGCGCTGCGTGCGCTCATACTGCTTGCGCTTCAACCCGACAACGAGGTCATCGCAGCCGGCGATCTGGCTGACTACCTTGGGCTGCCACGTCGGTTCGTCGAGCAGCAGGTCACTGTCTTGGCCCGCGCAGGTATCGTAAGCTGCCGTCGCGGTGCGACGGGCGGATGCTCGCTGGGCAGACCCGCAAACGAGATCACGGTTCTCGATGTGGTCGAGGCGGTTCAAGGCCAGGTTCTGGATGTGCCGCATGTCACAGGCTCGGCTGCATCAGCGTTGTGGGAAGAGGCCGATGAGGCATTGTCTGGCTTTCTTGGCGGGACGACGCTATCGGTGCTTGCCGCAAAACAGCGAGAGATGGATCGTGCAATAGCTTCTATGTATTGGATTTAAGGCTTTCGGACACCTGAAACCACCATTTGTTATGTCGAGCATGTTTCCAACTTCGAAAAGTGCGATGCCGATGGTCGATCGCGCATTGCCTCTCGCGGTTTTTGCATACACGTGCGTGTGCGGTTCTGATACACTCCAAACGCTGCGGAGGGATGCCGTGGGCCTCGTGTGTCAGGGATGGCAGCCACGGGGGTACCGTATTTGTCCAGGAGAAGCAAGGGAGGCAACATGAAGGGCAGCAGGAAGTACCTGCTGGTCGCTGTGGCAGCACTTTTGGCGCTGACGGCGACCGCAACCGGGTGCAGCACGTCGGGTTCGACCACCACCACCACTACTACCAAGACGATCAAGATCGGCATTGGTGCTCCGATCACTGCCGGCGCCACGTCACTCGGCCAAGGCATGGTGCGCGGTGCGGAACTTGCAATCGCGCAGGCCAACGAGTCGGCCGAGGTCAAGGCGCTCGGTATCACGTTCCAGGCCGTCAGCGGTGACGATCAGGGCGACCCCAAGACGGGCGTCAACGTCGCCAACACGTTCGTTTCTGATCCGAACCTCCTTGGGGTTATGGGTCACCTGAACTCCGGTGTCTCGATTCCCGCTTCCAAGATCTACGCAGACAAGAAGATCATCATGGTCTCGCCTGCATCGACCAACCCCTCGCTGACCCAGCAGGGTCTCGCGGGCATCTATCGCGTTTGCACCACGGATGCGATCCAGGGTCCCGCAGCGGCCGACTACGCGAGCAAGCTTCTTGGTTTCAAGACCGCGTACGTCATCGATGACTCGACCCCTTACGGCGAGGGTCTTGCCGCCGAGTTTGCCAAGCAGTTCAAAGCGAACGGCGGCACCGTAGTCGCCACGGCTAAGACGTCCGACAAGGACACCGATTTCAACGCGCTGGTCACCAAGATCAAGAGCGCGAAGGTTGACGTCATCTACTACGGCGGAATCTACAACGCCGGCGCCCTTCTCGCCAAGCAGGCCCATGACGGCGGCATCGCTGCTCCCCTCATGAGCGGCGACGGCCTCTACGACAGCCAGTTCATTGCTCTTGCCGGTACCACCCAGGCAGAAGGCTGCTTTGCAACCTCCGTTGGCCTTCCGATTGACAAGCTTGTCAAGGGCCAGGAGTTCAAGACCGCGTTTGAGAAGAAGTTCCCCGGCAAGGAGATCGCCGCTTACGATGCGTATTCTTATGATGCCGCAAACGTGATCATTGCCGCGATCGTGAAGGCCGCGAAGGACTCCTCGATAGGCGTCGCAAAGTTGACGACTTCGGCCGGCAAGGATGCCATCATTGCCAATGCTGCTGCGACCAAGACGACCGGTATCACCGGCGACATCGCGTTCGACAAGAACGGTGACACCACCAACAAGGCGATCACGCTCTATGTCGTCCAGGGCGGCAAATGGGTCACCAAGGCAACCCCGCAATAGGGAACAGGCGCACCGCTGTTCTTGACTGATAAGCATGCGAATCCGAGCGGGCATCGGCAACGAGGGTGTCCGCTCGGATTCGAGTGTTGGTGCTTGGCTTGGTCTATGAATGGCGTCCGGATAGACAGGAATTCCAGCTGTGCTTGAGAACATCATCGGGCAGCTCGTGAACGGAATCACCCTGGGCGGCATGTACGCGCTGATCGCCTTGGGCTATACGCTCGTCTATGGCATCTTGCTCATGATCAACTTCGCACATTCGGAGCTTTTCATGAGTGGGGCTTTTGTCGGCTTGGGCATGATTACCATGCTTACCAACGCCGATTTCATCGCCAGGGTCTCTTGGCTGAGTTGGCTTGCGCCGGCCCAGCAGTTCTTCACGAGCGGGACTCTGGGACTGATCGTTCTTTTCGCAATCGTGTTCCTTGTCGCCATGGTGGCGGTTGGCATCATGGGTGTTGTGATTGAGCGGGTGGCATACCGACCCCTGCGCCATGCCCCGCGTCTTGCCCCGCTCATCTCGGCCGTAGGTGTTTCGATCTTCCTGCAGAACGCAGTGCTGTTGTGGATCAGTTCCTCTCAGCTGCCTTTTCCCGATCTTTTGCACAATGCGCAGGCGTTTCAGGTTGCCGGCGTAAGCATCAGCGTGCTGAAGGTCGTCATTGTTGCATCGGCGATCGGCTTGATGATCGCCCTAGACACGTATGTCTCGCGGACACGCATGGGCAAAGCCATGAGAGCGACTTCGCAGGACCGAGAGGCCGCTGGTCTCATGGGAATCGATATCAACCTTGCCATCATGCTTGCCTTCTTCATCGGCCCGGCTCTGGGTGCCGTCGCGGGCATTTTCTCAGGCATGTACTACGGGTCGATCGTCTTCAACATGGGGTTTTTGCCCGGAATGAAGGCGTTTACTGCTGCGGTTATCGGTGGCATCGGCAACCTGCGCGGGGCCATGCTTGGAGGGTTCGTGCTCGGAATCGTCGAATCGCTGGCTTCAGGCTATATCTCGACAGGCTATAAGGACGTCATCGCGTTTGCAGTGTTGATTCTCGTTCTGATCTTCCGTCCCGGCGGCCTGCTCGGCGAGTCCGTAGTGGAGAAGGTGTAGCATGGGCGGAACAAAGATGGATATCAAGACGGTTGTCTCTTCGGGCAAAATGAGCGCCACGAAGAAGGCTCTCTATTTCCTGCTGGCCATTGTGTTGATCGCCTCGCCGATCATCTTCGACGGTTTCGGCCTGTTCATCATGACGCGCATCATGGCGCTGGTAGGCATCTACGTCATGCTCGCACTCGGCTTGAATATCGTTGTCGGCTTGGCAGGTCTGCTTGACCTTGGCTACATAGCGTTCTATGCGATCGGTGCGTATTCGGGTGTGATCATAGGCGCAGCCGCCGTGAAGCACTTGCCGCCCGAGCTTGTTCCGTATTCGTTCTTCCTCATGATCCCGGTTGCCGGCGCATTCGCGGCTCTTGCGGGCGTCTTGCTCGGCACCCCGGTCTTGAGACTGCGAGGCGACTACCTCGCCATCGTCACGCTCGGGTTTGGGGAGATCGTCCGCATTATCATCAACAACAACGCATTTGGGATCACGAACGGCGCAGCGGGACTTCCTCGCGCCGGGCAGTCGATTCCTTCTCCGGCAGGCCTGGAGTACGCGACCGACAACTGGATCTTCTCGATCCCGGGCCTTGGGCCCAACGGCTTCAACTTCCAGTTTTCGAACAACTTGTACTGGTACTATCTGATCGTCTTGCTGTGCCTGCTCACCGTGTTCGTTGTGCGGCGCCTCGACCACTCACATCTTGGCCGCTCGTGGGCTGCGATGCGCGAGGACGAGGTCGCTGCGGCGTCCATGGGCATCAGCATCACCAAGACCAAACTCATGGCGTTTTCGCTCGGCGCCTTGTGGGGCGGAATCGCGGGTCTGACCTTCGCCAACTATCAAGGGTTCGTGAGTCCTGAATCGTTCACGTTTATGGAGTCGGTGTTCATCGTGTGCAGCATCGTAATCGGTGGTATGGGCTCGATTCCGGGCGCGATCATCGGTGCGCTGCTCATTCAGGGAACGCCTGCTGTGATTCAAGGCCTTGCGGCATCCGGCATCATCTCAGGCCTCAGCGGAGCACAGGTCACAGCGATCGGCAACTACCGTTTTCTGGTGTTTGGCGCACTCATGGTCGCGATGATGGTCTGGCGACCTCAAGGGATACTGCCGTCCAAACGCAGGGCCGCAGAGTTGCGGCCTGAGACCGCGGAGATAGCAGATATCGAGAGCGAGCAGCTCTACGACGCGCAACATGATGTGGGGCATCCCGATGACCAATAACACCCCGGGCGCAGGAGAGGTATGAAATGGCACGCCTGGTAGACGCACAGAATGTCACGATGCAGTTCGGTGGCCTGAGGGCCGTCAACAACGTGACAATGAACATCGATGAAGGCGAGATTGTCGCACTGATCGGCCCGAACGGTGCCGGAAAGACGACATTCTTCAACATGCTCACGGGCATCTACACGCCCACGCAGGGGGCTCTGACCTTCCGCGGGAACGTCGTGGGAGGCAAGAAGCCTCACGTGATCACGAAGATGGGGATCGCTCGGACCTTCCAGAACATCCGTCTGTTCCAGAACATGACGGCTCTTGAGAACGTCATGGTCGGCCGGCATACGCGCAGCAAGGCCACGATGTGGGGAGCCGTTTTCCGCACGCCGGCCTTCAAAGCTGCGGAAGCCGCGACCCAGGAGGAAGCATTCAAGCGGCTGGAGTTCGTAGGGCTGGCGGCGAGCGCCAACGAGCTCGCCAAGAACCTGCCCTACGGTGACCAGCGTAGGCTTGAGATAGCGCGTGCTCTTGCGACCGAGCCCTCGCTGCTGCTGCTCGATGAGCCTGCCGCCGGCATGAACCCGCAGGAGAGTCTGCGCCTCAACGCATTGGTGCGCAAAGTCCGCAACACTGGAGTGACGATCCTGCTCATCGAGCACGACATGAAGGTCGTCATGGACCTCGCCGACCGCATCTACGTGCTCGACTTCGGCGAGCTCATCGCGCAGGGCGGCCCTGCTGACATCCAACGCGATCCCAAGGTCATCGAGGCGTATCTCGGCAAGGGCGCTGATGCGTTGCTGGCCGAGAGGGCCGCCAGTGACGTCGAGGTATCTGCATCTGACAAGGAGCCGACGAATGGCTGACGCATTGCTCAAAGTCGACGGCATTCATTCGTTCTACGGAAAGATCGAGGCACTGAGGGGTATCTCTCTCGAAGTGAAGCAGGGCGAGATTGTCACGCTCATCGGCGCGAACGGAGCAGGCAAGTCGACGACGCTCAAAACCATCTCGGGACAAATTGCGCCCAAGGTGGGCAGTATCGTCTACGATGGCGCTCCTATCGGCGGAATGCCACCGCATCTGATCACTGCAAAAGGCATCATTCAGGTTCCTGAGGGCCGGAGGATCTTTTCTCGGATGACTGTCATGGAAAACCTCGAGATGGGCGCGTTCCTGCGCAAGGACAAAGACGGGATTCGCGCGGATCTCGAACATGTCTTCGAGCTGTTTCCGAGGATGAAGGAGCGGGTCGGCCAGCAGGGCGGAACGCTTTCCGGTGGAGAGCAACAGATGCTCGCGATCGGCCGCGCGATCATGTCGCAGCCGAAGCTCCTCATGCTTGACGAGCCTTCAATGGGCTTGGCGCCGGTTGTGGTTGAGCTGATCTTTGAGACGATCCTGAAGCTCCACGACGCCGGCATCACGATCCTGCTGGTGGAGCAGAACGCCAATATGGCGCTTTCCATCGCCGATCGCGGCTATGTGCTGGCCACAGGCGAAATCACGCTGACCGGCACCGGCAAGGAACTGCTTGCCAACGAAGCTGTCCGGGGAGCGTATCTCGGCGAGTAGATGTCTGAAGTGTGCGGCTTTGATTCAATGGCGGGGCGCCTTTCGAAAAGGGCGCCCCGTTTGCGTTGGTCCGGCCCGTTGCGAGGCGCATGAGAGATGCCAGTCTTCCTTAGTTTCACGGGTTTGTTACTAAGGTTTGCCAGTGTTCACACGGATCCAATGTCTTGGGGTCTCAGGGCTGTCGATACTCACTCATGCAGTGACAAGACGTGATCGCACAAGAGAGGCATTCCGAATGGGTCCTGTTGTCGGCGAGCACTGGAAGACGGTCTTCTCGCACCTCGATTTCGCCTTCCAGCCGATATGCAATCTGCACACCGGCTCCTGTTATGGCTACGAGGCGCTCGTACGCGGCTGGGATGCGCACTTTGGCTCGGTACATGAGATGCTCGATGCCGCGTTCGCCGAGAGGCAGATCTTCCAGCTCGACCTAGAGCTTCGCGCTCTGGCAATCGCGAAGTTTATTAGGCTTCCCAACCACGGGTCGGCCAAACTGTTCATGAATGTGGACAACAGGGTCATGGAGATGGCCGACTATCATCCCGGCGAGACCAATCGGATGCTCGCCGAACACGGTATCGCTTCGAGCAGTGTGTGTTTCGAGATCAGCGAACGTCACCGGGTTTCCGCGGGCAGTGCGCTCATGACCGTCGGAACGTACCGCGACCAGCATTTTCGCATTGCCCTCGACGATTTCGGGACGGGATTCTCGGGGCTTCAGATGCTCTACGAGACGCAGCCCGACTTCGTGAAGGTTGACCGCTTCTTCATCGGCGGGGCAAACACCGACTCTAGGAAGAGCCTCTTCGTCAAACACGTGGTCGACATGGCGCATCTGCTCGGAATATCTGTCATCGCGGAAGGCGCGGAAACGGAAGAGGAACTGCATTTTTGCCGGGAGATCGGATGCGATCTCGTTCAGGGGTACTTCGTTCAACGCCCTACAACCGAACTCGCCGATCTGCGCGAATCGTATCCCCACTTGGCGGAACTCGCCCAAAACGATCGTAGAAGCAAAGCAATGAGACTTCGATCGCTGCCTGTGGAATACGTCGAACCAGTCGGCGCGGACGATCGAGTCGACACCCTCATCGAGCGCTTCAAGGGAGCTGAGCGTCCGGCCTATGTTGCCGTGGTCGAGGGGAGTGGCGAGCCTCTCGGAATAGTCACTGAGCAGACGATGCGACCTTACATGTACTCGCAGTATGGCTGGTCGCTTCTCACCGGCCCCAGCGGGCGGACAATCCGCGAGTTGGTCACACGTACTGTCACGTGCGATGTCCACGCGGGGATTCAAGATGCACTCGGGCTCTTCTCCGTATCGACGCGTGCCCAAAATGGGATAGTCGTCACCGACAACGGTTGCTATGCCGGAATCCTCGCTCCTTCGGAGCTGTTGTCGGCCTTGCATGAGTTCGATTTAGAGAGCGCGCGCGATTCGAATCCGCTTACCCGCCTGCCGGGCAACGCTTTGATCAACGAGCATTTTCGAGGAGACTTGGCCGATCGAGACAAAGGCAGAGCATTTGTCTACTTTGATTTCGATCAGTTCAAGCCGTTCAATGACCTCTATGGATTTCGGGTGGGAGATCGGGCGATCCAGGTGTTCGGGGATCTGCTCCGGTCCTCCGGTGCCGAAAAACAGTTCTTTGTTGGGCACGTCGGGGGCGATGACTTCATTGCAAGCATTGGACTTGTCGGACGGAAGATCGATGAAGTGGTTGCGCTTGTCAGCGACCTATGTGAGCGCTTCGCACAGTCGGCAGCTTCCCTGCATTCGGCACAAGACAGGGATCGGGGCTGCATTATGGCGCCTGATCGAGACGGGGTAGTTCGCCGCTTCGGTCTTCTTGGCGTATCGGCGGGAGTGCTGGAGATCCCGTCGGGAGAGTTGAGGATCGCTGTCGAAGACATTCCGGCGCTGCTCGGCGCAGTCAAGCGCCGTGTGAAATCGGAGAGGTTGCGAGTGTTGCACGAGCGCTTGACGCCGTCGGGCGCGCGAGTCGAATGTATCGCTATTCCGCGCAATCCGATTTCCGGCTTCTGTCAGAATACCGCTGAACTAACGGCATTGTAGAAAGCGTCGGACTCTCGGACTCCGCGGTGATACGCACTTCGGCGCGATTGCCCTCAGCCGCACTCGGGCACAAACACTTCATCGTTCTGGAGCGCATCCGCTGTATCGTTGGCGGGAGTCCAGTGTCGGGGAGTCTGAAAGGGGAGCGGCGGGATGACAAGATCTTGGAGACGCATCGTCTCAATAGTCGCGGCCTTGGCGTTGTTGGTCGCAGTGGTGGGTTGCTCGGCGAAGAGCGGCTCAAGCGCTACGAAGGGCCCGATCACCGTCGGGTCGAAGATCGACACCGAAGGCACGATCCTGGGCCAGATCATCATGCAGACGCTCGCGGCCAATGGCTTCACCGTTGTCGACAAGACGCGTACGGGTGCCACAAAGGTCGTTCGCCAGGCATTGCTCGACGGGCAGATCGACGTCTATCCCGAATACACCGCCAATGCCGTGCTGGTCTTTCACGGCGACGTGAAAGTGGATGCGGCGGTGCTCAAGAGCGCCGACCAGACATATCAGACGGCGAAGACGGAAGATGCCGCAATCGGCATCGACTGGCTATCGCCCGCACCGGCAAACAACACATGGGCCGTGGCAGTTCCGAAGAAGTTCGCGTCTGCCAACAACATCACGACGCTTTCTGATCTCGCGACCTACATCAAGAAGGGCGGCACCTTCAAGATCGCAGGGTCGCAGGAGTTCTTCACCAGTGACGTCGCATTCCCGGCATTTGAGAAGGCGTACGGGTTCAAGCTCACCTCCGCACAGCAAGTCGCCTTCGCCACCGGCGATACCGCCGTCACCGAGAAGACCGCCGCCGAGGGTGCGCAAGGCGTGAACGCCGCCATGGCCTACGGGACCGACGGCTCGCTAGCCGCGCTCGATCTCGTGGTTCTGGGCGACCCGCTCGGCGTTCAGCCGATCTACCAGCCGGCTCCGACGTTCCGCGCAGACGTCACGAAGAAGTACCCTGAGATCGCAGGCATTCTGAATCCCGTGTTCGCCAAACTCGATCTGACCACGTTGCAGTCACTCAACAAGCAGGTCGACGTCGATGGCAAGAGCGCGAAACAAGTTGCTGCGGACTGGCTCAAAGCTCAGGGGTTCGTGAAATAGCGACCAACTGCACGCATCGGGGGGCTACCATAGCGAGAACGCCAGACATCATTGCCGAGGAGACCTCCGTCCGCGCGCGTGACAGGGTGGCCCTCTCGGGCGCACTTGTCGCGCTCGTGAGTTGCGTTGCGTTGCCGTTCGTGGAGTCGAGCGCGAATCGCATCGTCAGTGGCGTGCCGGTGAGGCTTTGGACGGCCGCGCCGCTCTGGGCAGCGCTGCTGTTCATCGCGCTGGCGGGCGCGCTGACGGCGGCCGTTGTGCAGTCGCAGGCTGCCCGGCGGTACCGCGGGCCGGCACTGCTCGCCTCCGCCGTGGCGACATGGGGCTGCTGGCTTCTGGCGCTGGGCTCGGCGGCGGTGAGGCTGACTCCGGCGGGGGACACACCTGCGCGGGTCTCAATCGGCGTGGGTGCGTGGCTCATGCTCGCGGGAGTGGTCGCCGTGTGGTATCAGGGGGCTCGCGCGTCGCATCGGATGGTCACCGTCGCAGCGGCTGGGGCAGCCATCGTGCTACCTGTGGTCGCCGTGCTGTGGGGCGGTCTCGCATGGTTGTCCCTGGCGCTCGAATACCGGGCGCAAGCCGACACGTTCTGGACGCTCGTCGTCAACCACATCTATCTATCGCTCGGCGGCACCGCGATCGCAGCCGCGCTGGGCATCCCGCTGGGCATCCTCGCGGCTCGCCGGCGCGTTGTGCGGGCGACCGCGATCCCGGTGGTGGGCGTCATCCAGACGGTGCCGTCGCTCGCGCTGTTCGGGCTGCTGATGGTGCCGCTGGCCGCTCTCGGCCTGCCCTCAATCGGGCCGCTGCCGGTGCTGATCGCGCTCACGCTCTACGCGCTGCTGCCGATCGTGCGCAGCACCTACCTCGGCATCGCCGGAGTCGACGCCGCGATCGCCGACGCCGGGCGCGGCATGGGCATGTCGCGCGCCGAGCTCCTGCGCCGGGTCGAGTTCCCGCTGGCGCTGCCGCTCGTGCTTGAGGGCGTCCGCGTAGCGCTCGTGCTCACCATCGGCATCGCTGCGGTCATGGCGATCGGCGGCGCGCAGGACCTGGGCACGCTGGTGTTTCTCGGCTGGGGATCGCAGGCGGCGGACCTCACGCTGCTCGGCGCACTGCCGATGGTCGCGCTTTCGATCGCGGCCGACCGCGGCATGCGTGCGCTTGAGCGCGCGATCGTCTCGCCGGGCATTCGTCGTGAAAGGGCCGCCGCATGATCACGCTCGAACACGTCGCCAAGCGCTATGGCGACCACACCGCCGTCGACGACCTCACGCTCGAGATCCCCGACGGCGAGGTCTGCGTGCTGATCGGCCCGTCGGGTTGCGGCAAGACCACAACGCTGCGCATGATCAACCGTCTCATCGAGCCCACATCCGGCCGCATCCTCATCGACGGCATCGACGCCGCCACACTCGTACCCGAGGAGCTGCGCCGCCACATTGGCTATGCGATCCAGTCGGTCGGCCTCTTTCCCCACATGACTGTCGCCGAGAACATCGCGACCGTCCCGCGCCTCCTCGGCTGGAAACCTTCGCGCATCGCGCCGAGAACGTCGGAGTTGCTGGAGCTCGTCGGCCTGAACCCGTCGGCGTACGCGGACAAGTACCCGCGGGAGCTGTCCGGCGGCGAAGCGCAGCGCGTCGGAGTCGCGCGGGCGCTAGCGGCCGATCCGCCGGTGCTGCTGATGGACGAGCCGTTTGGCGCGGTGGATCCGCTCACGCGCGACCGTCTGCAGGGCGAGTTCGCGCGCATCCAGCGGGAGTTGCGCAAGACCGTCGTCTTCGTGACGCACGACGCCGATGAAGCAATGCGCCTCGCGGACCGTATCGCGCTTCTGTGCGACGGGCGGCTCCAGCAGTACGACACCCCCGAGATGCTGCTCGACCACCCGGCGAACCAGTTCGCCCACGACTTCATGGGAGCCGACGCGGCACTCAAGCGCCTCGCCCGCGTGCGCGTGAGCACCGCCATGCGCACCGGCTTCCCCATGGCGCGCGTCGATGACCCCGATGAGGTCGAGCGCGCGGCCTGCGGCCCAGAGCAGTTCGTATACCTCACGGATGCTGCCGGCACTCTTGCCGGCTGGATCGACTGCCGCCGGATCACCCGCAGCGTCACGCCAGCCGAGGCTGCCACCCGCGTGGACTGGCGCGAGACCTCGGTCGCGCCCGACGCGTCACTCAAGGAGGCGCTTGCGCGCATGCTCGCGCTCGGATACCGGACGGTGCCGGTCGTCGACGAGGCCGGCCGCCTTCTCGGCGACATCTCGCTCGCCGACGTCGAGCGCACGCTCGAAACCAGCGACGCGTACCTCGCCGCGCCCTCCGTCTCGCGCCCCGCCGAGAACCCCGAGGCCTGACATGAGCGGGGTGCAGACTCGCGGGTGGGGAGGAACGGTCGGCGTGCTGGCGGGTGCAGTGGCGCTCGCGCTCGTGGTGGCCAATCAGCCGCTGGTGGCAAGCGCGCTCACGGCGCTGTTCGGCGAAGCGCGCGACCCGGTATTTGCGACGCCGCTCCTCGATCTCGCAGCGCGGCACCTCCTCATCGTCGCCATCTCTAGTGCACTCACGCTGGTGGTTGGCATCCCGCTGGGGATCTGGGTGACACGCGACAGCGGGCGGGATTTTCGAGAGATCGTCTCGACTGGGGTGGACTTCGGACAAGTGTTCCCGCCGATCGCCGTGCTCGCGCTCATGCTGCCGGTGCTGGGCATCGGGTTAGCGCCTGCGGTTGTGGCGCTCTTCCTGTACGGGCTGTTCCCGGTGGTAAGCGGCGTGGTTTCCGGGCTCGATTCGGTGCAGCCGGCCGTCATCGACGCTGCGCGCGGCATGGGGATGGGGCGTTGGCGCGTGCTGTTCACCGTCGAGCTTCCGTTGGCTTCCGGCGTCATCATGGCGGGTGTGCGGACCTCGGTGATCATCAACGTCGGTACCGCGACGGTGGCTGCGGCAACCGGCGCGGGCGGCTTGGGGCTGCCGATCTTCACCGGCATCAGCACGCAGAACGCGGGCATCGTGCTGGAAGGCGCACTCACAGTCTCGGCACTCGCGCTGGTGCTCGACGGCGCGCTGGCGGTTCTCGGCGGCTGGCTGCGGCCGCGGGGGAGCGCGTAAGCCGTTTGAGCTGTTCCCGTACGCCGAGGATGCGGCGCACACGGCGGAGCGGGAGGCCGCCGCTCGTGCGCTGGCGCTCCTGCCGATATATCGTTATCCTTCTCACATGGCATCTCTTCCAGAAACCGCACGCGCGACCGTCCAGCGTCGCGCCATGCTCCCGCAAGACTCACCTGTGCTCGCGCTCGTCAGCGGCGGCGCTGATTCCGTTGCGCTTCTGCGCCTGCTTGCCGCAGGGGATCTCGGCGAGACTGGGCCGATCTCGGTCCTCCACGTGAACCACCTCCTGCGCGCCGATGCCGCCGATGGTGACGCCTCTTTCGTGTCGGCGCTCGCAGCCGAGATCGGCGTTCCCTGCACCGTTGTGCGCTTCGATGTCGCGGCCTATGCCGCCGAGGAAGGCCTGAACCTCGAGGACGCCGGCCGCCGTATCCGCTACCGCTTCGCCGATGAGACGCTCGATGTCGCGTGCGACGCAGCGGGCGTGTCGCGCTCCGCTGGTCGCATCGCCGTGGCGCACCATCGTGACGACCGCGTCGAGACCTTCCTCATGCGCGCGATCACCGGCTCCGGCGCGGCCGGGCTCTCCTCGATCCCGTACGAGCGCGGCCGCATTGTTCGCCCGCTGCTCGATTGCGACCGCGCAGCCATCCGTGCGTACCTGCGCGACGATCTCGGCCAGCCGTGGCGCGAAGACGCCACGAACGCCGACACCACGCGACTGCGCGCCCTCGTGCGCACACAGATCGTTCCGGTCGCCGAGCGCGTGAACCCCGCCTTCCGCGAGACGCTGGCGCGCTCCATCGATCTCCTAGCCGCCGACGACGCGCTCCTGTCCCGCATGGCCTCCGACTTCGCCCGCGACTTCGCCGACATCACTCCCAACGAGCGCATCGAATTCGATCGCGCCTGGATACTGACGCTGGATCGCACGATGGCGCGGCGTACCATCCGCACGGCCCTCGCGGCGGCGTTTCCTGAGGCGTCTCGGCTGGAATCCTCACACATCGAGGCGCTCGTCGACGGCCTCGCGCAAGACGGCTTCGCCCGCGACCTGCCGTGCGGTCTGCGGGCTGAGGGCGAGTACGGTAAACTGATCGTCTCGCTCGCGGACACCGAGCCGCGTGCGGTGGCACCTTCCTTGCTCCCGATACCCGGTACCGTCGATCTCGGTCCGGCCGGGAGCATGATTGCCGAGGAGGTCTCGCCTGCCGACATAGCGGGCGGTCCCTGTTCGGTGACGATTGACGCGGGGAATGCGCGTACGCTCGTTGTGGATGCGCTGCGACCGGGGGATCGGATGCGGCCGTTTGGCATGGAGGGGACGCGAAAGCTCTCCGACCTGCTGGTCGACGCAAAAGTCCCTCGCCGAGAACGGCCGGCGGTGCCGGTAGTCAGGGACGGCGAACGCATCGTATGGTTGGCCGGTGTGCGCGTGAGTGAGGAGTATCGGGTCGGTCCCGGTACGAGCAGGGCCATGAAGCTCTCTTGGCTGAAGGCCGAGGACTAAGGGCAAATAAGCGAGTTCGTTGGTGAAGGGACGATCTGGGCGCATGGGACTTCATTCCGACATATCGCATGTGATCCTCAGCGAAGAGGACATTCAGCAGCGTGTTCGTGATCTCGGCGAGCAGATCAGCCGGGACTACGGCGACGAGCCCGTGCTTCTCATCGGCGTGCTGCGTGGTGCGGCGATCTTTCTCGCCGATCTCGCGCGCTCGATCTCCTCGCCGGTTGAGCTCGACTTCATGGCCGTGTCGAGCTACGGCTCGTCGACCAAGTCGTCGGGTGTTGTGAGGATACTCAAGGATCTCGATGAGACGGTCGAAGGACGCCATGTTCTCGTGTGCGAGGACATTCTCGATACGGGGCTGACTCTGAAGTACCTGCTCAAGAACCTCGCATCACGCAAACCTCGGTCGCTCGAAGTTGTGGCTTTCTTGAGCAAACAAGGCAAGCAACGGGTACTTATCAACTGTAAGTACGTGGGATTTGATGTACCTGATGAGTTTGTGGTCGGATATGGGCTGGACTACGCGGAGCGCTATCGAAATCTTCCCTATATCGGGGTCCTGAAGCCCGAAATCTACACCAGCTAGGCGTATCGGCTCACTACGGTTTCTCTTTTAGGAGCACCACGTGAATGTGAACAAGAACTTAAGAACCGTTCTACTGTATCTGGTTCTGCTGGCGGTCCTTGTGTGGGTCGTCATGGTCCAGATGGGTTCGCCCAGCACGACCAAGCCTACGGCACTCGCGACAAGCGAGTTCGTGACGGCGGTCAAGGACGGACGCGTCAAAGACGCGACATACGTCGTGAGCAGCAACGCCCTCACCGGTCACTACTGGGAGTCGGGCGCGGACAAGAACGACACCAACGTGAAGTCGTTCACGTCGACCTATGTCGGAGAGGACAACCTCGCCACGCTCATGGCCGACTACTCGGCAACCACCTATACCGTTGATGCATCCGGGCCGAACCCCTGGATCTCGATACTCTCGTCCGTGTTACCCATCTTGCTGCTCGTCCTGATCATGTTCTTCTTCTTGAACCGGATGCAGGGCGGCAACTCTCAAATCATGAGCTTCGGCAAGTCGAAGGCTAAGCGCATGACGCGCGATCAGCCTAGGATCACGTTCAAAGACGTAGCCGGCGCCGATGAGGCAATCGAAGAACTGCAGGAGATCAAGGAGTTCCTCGCCAACCCCGGGAAGTTCCAGGCTCTCGGCGCCAAGATCCCAAAAGGCGTTTTGTTGGTGGGCCCTCCAGGCACAGGTAAGACGCTGCTCGCGCGTGCAGTTGCAGGCGAGGCAGCCGTTCCCTTCTTCTCAATCTCGGGTTCCGACTTCGTCGAGATGTTCGTTGGTGTGGGAGCCAGCCGAGTGCGTGACCTGTTCGAGCAGGCCAAGGCCGCAAGTCCTTGCATCATCTTCGTCGACGAGATCGACGCCGTTGGGCGCCAGCGTGGTGCCGGACTAGGCGGCGGCCATGACGAGCGTGAGCAGACGCTGAACCAGCTCCTCGTGGAGATGGACGGCTTCGACATCAAGGACAACGTCATCCTCATTGCGGCGACCAACCGTCCCGATATCCTAGACCCCGCGCTTCTGCGCCCGGGCCGCTTCGACCGCCAGGTCACCGTTGATCGCCCGGACCTCAAGGGGCGTCTCGGCATCCTGAAGATTCACGCGCGTGGCAAGCCACTGGCCGACGATGTCGATCTCGAGGTGCTCGCACGCCGCACGCCGGGCTTCACCGGTGCCGACCTCGCCAACTTGGTGAATGAAGGCGCGCTGCTCGCGGCTCGGCACGGCAAGAAGAAAGTCGACATGGTCGAGCTTGAAGAGGGCATCGATCGCGTCATCGCCGGTCCGGAGCGCAAGAGCCGCCTCATCTCCGAGGAGGAGAAGAAGGTCATCGCGTATCACGAATCCGGGCATGCCATCATCGGCCATGTTCTGCCAAACAGAGATGTCATTCACAAGGTGACCATCATTCCGCGCGGCCGCTCTCTGGGCAGCACGTGGCATCTGCCCGAGGAGGAGAAGTTCCTCGGGACCAAGTCCGAGATGATCGCCGACCTCGCGAGCCTGCTCGGCGGGCGCGTGGCCGAAGAGCTCGCCATCGGCGATGTCACAACCGGCGCCAGCAACGACATCGAGCGCGCGACCAAGCTGGCCAAGCAGATGGTCACCAGATTCGGCATGAGCGAGAAACTCGGGCCGCAGACGTTCGGCGAGGCCAATCACGAGGTCTTCCTCGGGCGCGACTTCTCGGCGAATGCCGACTACAGTCCCGAGGTCGCCTATGAAATCGACAAGGAGGTCTCGCGCTTCATCGACGAGGCCTACTCGAAGGCTCGTTCCATCTTGAGCGAGCGCATGCAGCAGCTCGATCTGATGGCAAGCATCCTCATCGAGCGCGAGACGCTCGATCGCGAGGAGCTTGAGGCGCTGCTCAACGGCCGCTGGGAAGAGTTCCTCATCGAGAAGGCCGCAAGGCCGGTGCCGGAGCCTGAGGAGCCCTCGGACGAGCCGGAAGCGGAGAACAAGAGCGAAGATGAAGGCGGGGAGCCTGTCGGACCGCCGATGGCGCCGGGCGTCCCCTCGGCGTTCCAGTTGTAGGGATCGCTGCCGTAGAGGGCGCTGTCGTTGCAGGAGTTGGGGGAACTGTGGAGTTCGACCAGAGCCATCAGCTTGAGCTGATCGCGATGCTCGGCGAGGTTGCCGATGTGGTGTCCTCGTCGGGCGGGGTTGAAGCCGTCCTGAGCGGAATTGTGGAGCGCGCGAAGCGCATCACCGATACCGACAAGGCCGTCATCGTGCTCGCGGACTCGCATGGCGGGCAGCTGGACCTCGATACCATCGTGGTGCGCGGCCGGCGCAATGTGCATTCGCAGGCGTGGTGGGGGGAGCGGCTTGAGGAGCTCGGGGAAGCGGCGCTTGAAGCCGATGGCGTGCTCCTTGAGCATTACCCCGAGCACGACGCCTGGCTCCTTTTCAGCCCCGTGAAGGTCAAGGACCATCCGGTGGGGTTGATCCTCGCCATCAATTCGGCCGACCGGCCCTTCACCGAGACGCAGATCGCCTTCCTGTCGGTTCTCTCGGCGTTCGCCGGTGCGGCCGTCGAGAACGCCCGTCTTGCCGAGCAGAGCCGCTACGTCCTGCTCGCCAGCGAGCGCGACCGCATCGCAATCGAACTGCATGACGGCGTGGTGCAGTCGCTCTTCGCGATCTCGCTGGGCATGGAGATCGCCCGGAAGCGCATCGCTATGGACCCCGAGGGGGCGGCTGAACGCCTTGACCATCTGCAGCAGCAGGTCGACGATTCGATGACCGAGTTGCGCCACATAATCTACGACCTGCGGCCGATGAAGCTCGATGAGCTTGGCTTGGCTGGTGCGATCGAGTACTGGATTCACGAGGTCACCGTAGGCACGACGGTCCAAGGCCGACTCGTAGTCGAAGGCGCGATGCCTTCCATGCCCGCTTCTCGTGAGTCCTGCCTCTACTGCGTCGCAAAAGAAGCGGTCAGCAACATCGTCAGACATTCCGCGGCCGAGACGTTCGAGGTGAGGCTCACCGGGGCAGATGATGAGAGTGTTAGCCTCACGATCTGCGACAACGGACGGGGTTTCGACCCCGCGTTCAAGCCGGACAGCGGTTCTCACTCGGGCGTGGGCCTGCGCAGCATCCGCGAGCGCGTGTTCCGCGAAGGCGGCAGCCTCAGCGTGGAGAGTGCGCCCGGTCATGGCACGACCATCCGTGTCGAGTTTTCCGGGGCTGTGGCGTAGATGGAACAGATCAGTGTGCTCATCGCCGACGATCACGAACTGGTCCGATACGCGCTTCGCACGCTGCTCGAGAGCGAAGCGGACATTGCTGTCGCGGGCGAAGCCGCGGACACGCAGAGCGTGATTGACGAATGCACGAAATTGCGGCCCGACGTTGTGCTGCTGGATCTCAGGATGCCCGGAGCGGGTGGTGTTGAGGCCTGTCGAAGCATCTTACAGGCATCCCCTGAAAGCCGTGTGCTGGTTCTTACCAGCTTCGACGACGACGACGAGGTGTTCGGGGTGCTCTCGGCGGGAGCGTCCGGATACATTCTCAAAGGCACCAGGCCCGAAAGGATCGTCCGCGCGATTCGCGCTGTCGCCGACGGGCAGTCGGTGTTCGACTCCAACGTCGCAACACGCATCATTTCCGGGCGAACCCAGAAGGGCGCAGAAGGCGAAACGGATTCGCTGTCCGAGCGCGAACTGCAGGTGCTGCAACTCATGGCAAAAGGGATGTCCAACAAAGACATCGGGCGTGCGCTGTGGATCGGCGAGACGACGGTAAAGACCCATGTGAGCCACATCCTGCGCAAGCTGCGCCAAGCCGACAGGACCCAGGCCGTCTTGGTTGCCGTGAAGGCCGGAATCATCGGGCTAAAGCAGTAGCCAAAGGTCGTCTCAAACCACGAATACCGACGCCGATAGGGCAGGAGCAGTGCATGGATCGTGAGAAGATAGAACTCGGTGTTCGCCTCATCCTTGAAGGGATAGGCGAGGATCCGGATCGCGAAGGGCTGCTCGAAACCCCGCGCCGAGTCGCCTCCATGTACGAGGAGATCTTCTCGGGAATGGGAGAAGACCCCTCAGAGCACTTCTGCGTGACCTTCAACGAGGGGCACCAGGAAATGGTGCTCGTGCGCGACATACCGCTGTACTCGATGTGCGAGCATCACCTCATCCCGTTCATGGGGCGTGCACATGTGGCCTACATCCCCGGGAAGGGTGGGCGCATCTGCGGGCTTTCCAAGCTGGCCCGCGTGGTGGACGTGTTCGCCAAGCGCCCGCAGGTCCAGGAGCGAATGACCTCCCAAATCGCCGATACCATCGTCGAGCATCTCGGCCCTGTCGGCGTGATCGTGGTCATCGAGGCCGAGCATCTGTGCATGTCGATGCGCGGCGTCAAGAAGCCCGGTGCCGAGACCATCACGAGCGCCGTTCGCGGCATCTTTGAGAGCAACCCCGCCACCCGCGCCGAGGCCATGTCGCTCATCACCGACAGGTCGCGCAGGTGAGCTCGATCTGGAAGTGCGGACGCTTTGAGTTCGATCTGACGGGCCCGCTTGTCATGGGGATCCTCAACGTCACGCCGGATTCGTTCTCTGACGGTGGTCTGCATGACGAGCCTGCGGCTGCAATTCTCTGGGGACAACGCCTCCTTGCCGAGGGAGCCGACATCCTCGACATCGGGGGCGAATCGACTCGCCCCGGAGCCGAGCCCGTCGGGGTTGCCGCCGAGCTCTCTCGGGTTCGGCCGGTGGTGACGCGTTTTGCTCAGGACGGCATTGCCGTGTCCGTTGACACGCGTCGATCCGAGGTCGCGCAGGCGTGTGTGGATGCGGGCGCGAGTATCATCAACGACGTCTCCGGCTTTCGCGATACGCAGATGATCCGCGTTGCGGCATCATGCGACGCGGGCGTGGTCGTGATGCACATGGCAGGGGATCCGAGGTCCATGCAGGAGCAACCTCGCTACGGCGACGTCGTGATCGAGGTGGGCGAGTACCTGATCAGACATGCTTCGACGCTCGAAGCTGCGGGCGTGGCCCGCAATCGGATTGCGATCGACCCGGGCCTCGGCTTTGGTAAGAAGCTCGAACACAACATCGAGCTGCTCAGGCGGCTGCCTGAGCTTGCCGCCCTCGGCTATCCGCTGGTGGTCGGCGCGTCGCGAAAGAGTTTCGTAGGGGCGCTCAGCGGCGTTGCGCAGCCGAAGGAGCGTCTCGGCGGGTCGCTCGCTGTCGCATGCTGGGCCGCAGAGCGCAACACGGCTGTCCTGAGGGTGCACGACGTGGCTCCCACGGTCCAAGCGCTCAAGCTCATCCAGGCGCTCGCCGAGTAGGTACCGCCGTCCTGCTCGACCGCTCACCGACCTTTTCGGCCACATATTGGGTCGCTTGCAGATTCATGTACGCGAATTGTTCTTGCACGCGGACTCACTCTGCTAAAATGTGCCCCGACTTGAGGGGTGTGGGCTTTCACGCCCGCACGTTCCGGATGCATGGAGGAGAAATGCCCCAACTGCCCCTGTTCCTCGGCTTGGCCGCCGGCGTTCTTGCCGCTGTCTACGCCTATTTCCTCATTGTGAGGATCAACAAGTTGCCTGCGGGCAACGCTAAGATGCAGGAAATCGCTGCAGCCATCCAGGAAGGTGCGATGGCCTATCTGGGCCGCCAGTACCGTACGGTGGCAATTGTTGCCGCGATCATCGCGGTTCTCATCCTTGCCCTCTACAAGGTTCCCGGCTTCGGACTGTGGACGGCGCTGGGCTTTCTGCTCGGCGGCATTTCCTCGGCTGCAGCGGGCTTCATCGGTATGGGCATCTCCGTCCGGGCCAACGTCCGCACGGCTGAGGCTGCCCGCTCGGGGCTCGGCAAGGCGCTCACGGTGGCCTTCGAGTCCGGTACCGTCACCGGTCTGTTCGTGGTCGGCCTCGGCATCCTGTCGGTGTCGGTCATGTCGCTCTTGGTCTACGCTGGCATCGCGCCGTTCGGTGCGCTGGTGGGCCTTGGCTTCGGTGGCTCGCTGATCTCGGTGTTCGCTCGTCTCGGCGGCGGTATCTTCACCAAGGCCGCTGACGTCGGAGCCGACCTGGTCGGCAAGGTCGAGGCCGGTATCCCTGAGGACGATCCCCGCAACCCCGCCGTCATCGCCGATAACGTTGGTGACAACGTTGGCGACTGCGCCGGTATGGCTGCCGACCTCTTCGAGACCTACGTCGTCACCACTGTCGCCGCGATGCTGATCGGCAACCTCGCCTTTGGCGCTGACGGCCTCGCCGCCGCCCTGGGCTTCCCGGTCGCGATCGGCGCGGTCTCCATCGTCGCGTCGATCATCGGTACCTGGTTCGTGAAAATGAGCCCCAACGGGACCATCATGGGCGCTCTCTACAAGGGTCTCTGGGTCGCCGCCGGCGTTGCAGCAGTGGCGTTCTATCCCGTAACCACGTGGCTGACGTCAAACCTGACCGTCGTGAACGCCGGTCTGGCCTCCGCCAGCCTGTCGCCGCTCAAGATCTGGTTCTGCGCCGTCATCGGCGTTGTGCTCACCGCTGCGATGGTCTACCTCACTGACTACTACACCGGCTCGAAGTTCCGTCCGGTGCACTCGATCGCCAAGGCCTCGGTCACTGGCCACGGCACCAACGTCATCCAGGGCCTCTCGGTGGGCATGGAGGCGACCGCGCTGCCGGTCGTCGCGATCGTGCTTGCCACGCTCGGCAGCTACTGGCTTGGCGGCATCTTCGGTATCGCCGTGGCCGCGCTCGCCATGCTCTCCATGGCCGGTATCGTCGTCGCGATCGACTCGTTCGGTCCCGTCACCGACAACGCCGGTGGCATCGCCGAGATGGCTGGCCTGCCCGCCGAGGTTCGCGTCCACACCGACGCTCTCGACGCGGTTGGCAACACCACGAAAGCCGTCACCAAAGGCTATGCGATTGCCTCGGCCGCCCTCGCCGCCGTCGTGCTCTTCGCGGACTTCACGCACACGATCGCCGAGCAGGTTCCGAACGCGAACCTTGTCTTCAACCTGTCCGATCCCCGTGTGCTCGTCGGTCTGCTCATAGGCGGCGCGCTGCCGTACCTGTTCGCCTCGCTCGCGATGACGTCGGTCGGCAAGGCCGCCGGTAGCGTCGTCGTCGAGGTGCGCCGGCAGTTCAAAGAGATCCCAGGCATCATGGAGGGCACCGGCAAGCCTGACTATGCCAAGTGCGTCGACATCGTGACGCAGACTGCCCTGAAGGAGATGTCGCTTCCGGCCCTCATCCCGACGGGCGTTCCGGTGCTGATCATCATCATCGGCTTCATCCTCAAAGCCTTCGGGTACGCTGACGCCTTCACGTTGACCGCGCTGGTACTGGGTGGTGCGCTGGTCGGCACGATCGTCACCGGTCTGTTCGTCGCCATCTCGATGACCTCGGGCGGCGGCGCGTGGGACAACGCCAAGAAGCTCATCGAAGAAGGCGAGTTCGGCGGCAAGGGTTCCTTCGCTCACCAGGCCGCTGTCACCGGCGACACCGTCGGCGATCCTTACAAGGACACTGCGGGCCCGGCGCTCAACTCGATGATCAAGGTCTTCAACATCGTTGCACTGCTGCTCGTCCCGCTGCTGGCGATCCTCGCCGGCTAGCTTAGGGCTTCGGCGCGACGTCGTTTCAGAGTCACTCACGAAGGGTCCCGGGTATCGAACCGGGACCCTTCTGCATGAGAGGGACTTGGCGGAACTCGGAAGAACTCGGCGTTTACAAAACCGCACGAGGCGGCTACTATTCTGGTGAGTCTGTTCAGGGCGAGGTGCGATTCCTCACCGGCGGTGATTGGCAAGAGCCATAAGTCCGCGACCGGCATGCAAGTGCCGCTGATCCGGTGCAATTCCGGGACCGACGGTATAGTCCGGATGAAAGAACAGAGCACTCGTCCAAAGTGGACGTGCTTGAAGCCCGCAGATGACCATCGGCGGGTATTTTTGTGCCCGCCCCAACCGAAGGGACGAAAGGCACATGGACGAGCAGAGCACTTCCAGTCAGACCCCCGTGAAGGGGAGCGCACCAAAGAACACGAACCGCTGGGACACCCGGCAACTCGTGACGATGGCTGTGCTGGTCGCGATCGGTGTACTTATCAGCTTCATTGATTTTCCGCTTATCCCAGGATTCGATTTCCTCAAGTATGACCCGTCGTCGGTGGCGATGCTCGTGGGAACGTTTACGTTCGGGCCACTTGCGGGCGCTGTCATCGGAACCCTCATCGCCCTGCTCCACTGGTCGACTTCGGGAGTATGGGGCGTCGTGATGAACATTCTGGCAATGATCGCAATGGGCGTGCCCGCCGGGCTTGTCTACAAGCGCAACAAGACCCGCAAGGGAGCGGCCTTGGGGCTCGTGGTCGGCTCGGTGGTCATGGTGGTCGTGAGTATTCTCGCGAACCTGGTGGTTACTCCCATCTACACCGGAATGCCGGTCGCAGTAGTAGCCGGATTGATCGTTCCGGCACTCCTTCCGTTCAACGTCGCCAAGGTGCTGATCAACAGCGTTATCACCTTCCTGGTGTACAAGAGCATCTCCAAGATCGTGAAGCCGGCCAAGAAGAGCGTTCCTGCCACAGTCACCGATCCTTCCGAGAACTAGGGAGCGATTATTGCGTCAGCATGTTCAATTGCGAAGGGTAACTCAGAACCGGTGAGCACTTCCCACTACATTGACGATGTCGAATCATTCGACCGGGGCCCGCAGATACCTGTGCCGGTCCCGGTCGTCGACGTCGAAGGGGCGGGTGCCGGGAAGTATCGTGGGGGCGATGCGCACTTCGATGACGTTCACTACAGTTATGACGGCGAGAGGCCGGCGCTTGCCGGAGTCACGCTGAATGTGCGGCCGGGCGAGTACCTCGCCATCATCGGGTCGAACGGCAGCGGCAAGTCGACGCTGGCGAAGCACGTCAATGCGCTGTGCATCCCGGATTCCGGACGGGTCGTCATCGAGGGTATCGATACCGGAGATCCCGACAACGTCTATGACGTGCGCAGCCGAGTCGGCATGGTGTTCCAGAACCCGGAGAACCAGATGGTCACGTCGATTGTGGCCGACGATGTCGCTTTCGGCCCGGAGAACCTCGGCGTTTCCCGGGAGGAGATCATTCAGCGGGTGGCCGCAGCGCTTGCGGCCGTCGGCATGGAGGACCTCGCGAGGACTGAATTCGCGAACCTGTCCGGCGGCCAGAAGCAGCGTATCGCCATTGCCGGCATTCTCGCGATGGAGCCCGACATCCTTGTCCTCGACGAGCCGGGCGCGATGCTGGACCCGCGTGGTCGCCGAGGAATCCGCCGAGTCTCGCATCAGCTGAGTGAGCACGGAATGACCGTGATGCTCATCACGCACTTCATGGAGGAGGCGTTGGCTGCCGACCGTGTCCTAGTCGTCTCTGAGGGCCGCGTCGCCATGGAGGGCACTCCAGATCAGGTGTTCACTCAGGGTGATCGTCTGAGAGAGCTGCGGCTCGACGTTCCGATGGTCGTGAAGCTCTCCGAAGCGCTTCGCGCACGCGGAATCGATGTACCCGACACACTGGATGAGGAGACGCTGGAGGTGGAGTTGTGCCGGTTGTTTTCGAACATGTGACTTACGACTACCCCTGCGCCGGCGACGCCTGCACACGCGCTCTCTGGGACGTGTCTTTCGAGGTCGCCGATGGGGAGTTCCTAGGGATCATCGGCCACACGGGGAGCGGCAAGTCGACTCTTGTCCAGCATATCAACGGTCTGCTGCAGCCGACCTCTGGGCGCGTCGCGGTCAATGGCGTCGACCTGGCCGACAAACGCACACGCCGAGAGGTGCGCCGCCAGATCGGGATGGCGTTCCAGTATCCCGAAAGCCAGCTCTTCGCCGAGACGGTCGCCGAGGACATCGCCTTTGGCCCGCGGAACCTCTCGCTTCCTGAAGATGAAGTGCAGAACCGAGTCCGGCTGGCCATGGCGGGAGTCGAGTTGGACTACGAGCACTACGCACACCGCAGCCCGTTCGACCTCTCGGGCGGGCAGATGCGCCGCGTTGCGCTCGCCGGCATCATTGCGATGGACCCGAAGGTGTTGGTTCTGGACGAACCCATGGCCGGACTCGATCCATCGGGGCGCGATGAGATCATGGCGATAGTGCGGCGGTTCCACGCACACGGCATGACCATCATCATGGTGTCGCACAGCATGGAAGACATCGCCGCCCATTCCGAGCGCGTACTCGTTCTGAAGGACGGCAGGGTGTTTGCGCACGGAACGCCGTCGGAAGTCTTCAGCCGCGGTCTGCAGCTGAGAGAAATCGGCCTCGACGTACCCTTCGCCACGAGCTTCGCGACGAGGCTCCGCGATAAGGGGTTTGTGCTCCCCGACGGGATCTTCGCGCTCGACGAACTGGCTGACTCTATCGCTTCTGCTCTCGGCGGGGGTGTGTGACATGGCGATAAAGGTCACCATCGGCCAGTACTACAACACCGACTCGATCATCCATCGCATGGATCCGCGATTCAAGATAGTCTTGGCCGTCACATTCATGCTGGTGCTCGTGGTTGCGAAGAGTTGGGCGGGGCTTGCATGTCTCTTCGCCTTCTTGACAGCAGCGGTTCTGATGACTCGGGTGCCGCTCGGCAAGGTCGTTGGCTCGCTCAAGCCTGTGGTCGGGTTCCTGGTCTTCACGTTCGTAGCGTATCTGTTCTTTGAGAGGAGCGGAGTGGAGATCCTGCATCTCGGACCTGCTTCGATCACCGATGCGGCCCTATGGTCGGCGATCATCCTGACGCTGCGCCTCCTCGTCTTGTTCATGGCGACGGCGATGCTCGGATTCACCACATCGCCGATCGACCTTTCCGACGCCGTGGAGTCTCTCTTGAGCCCCTTCGCCCGCTTCGGTATGCCGGCCCATGAGATCGGCATGATGATGAGCATCGCGCTGCGCTTCATTCCCACGCTCGTAGACGAAGCCGACAAGATAATGAAGGCGCAGACCGCTCGTGGTGCCGACTTCGAGACCGGCAATCTGCTGGCACGGGCCAAGGCGATCGTCCCTCTGTTGACACCGTTGTTCGTGAGCGCGTTTCGCCATGCGGAAGAACTCGCAATCGCGATGGAGAGCCGCTGCTATCATGGCAGGGAGGGCCGCACGCGCGTCAGGGAACTCAAGGCACGCGCTCGTGACTGGGCAGCCGCCGGGGCGACGGCGGTGTTGGTTGCAGCGCTGATCGCGATCCGCGTGACGGGAATCTAGGCGATAGAGAGTCAACGGGTAACACTTATCGCTGCTTGGGGATACTCAAAGTGAGCGGCCGCGCCCGCTGCTGACTCTGGCCAAGAGGGGGTCTTCACGGATGGTAGCCGCCTACATCGCGCTCGGAAGCAATGAGGGCAATCGCATTCTCAATCTCTCGCGGGCCATTGACGCCATAGCCGAGATCCCGGAAATGCACGTGGAACGCGTGTCGCACGCCTATGAGTCGGAGCCGGCGTATCTGCGCGAGCAGCGCAGGTTCGCCAACGCGGTCGCTGCCGTTTCGACCGGGCTTTCCGCCGAGCAACTTCTCGGCTACCTGCACGAGATCGAGGACAGCATGGGGCGCGTTCGCGGCATCGAGAACGGCTCGCGCGTCATCGACCTCGACATCCTGCTGTTCGGCGACGAGGAGAGCACCACGCCTGAGCTCACGATTCCGCACCCCCGGCTGGCCGAGAGGGACTTCGTGGTCACGCCGCTTCTGGATATCGCGCCTCGCCTGCATTTGCCCGACGGTACGCGCATCACGCGCGACGGCGCGACCGAGGGGGTAGTGATCGGCGATCTGGGCGAGATCCCCGACATCGGCGTGCTGTTGCACGACATGCCGATAGTGGCCGATGAGTGGGTCGAGGTCGCGAGCAGCTCGGCCAGACAGGACGCAACGGCCGGGTGGGACTCGGCGCTGGCGTTGAAGCGTGAGGTGCTCGAGGAGGCGGGAATCCCCTACGCATGGGATCCCTACGAGCCCGAAATGACGATGGATCCCTTCGGCCTGCCGAGAACGTTTCGGCTGTTGGTTCCCGAAGCTGACGCCGACGCTGCTCGCGAGCTTCTGGCCGCACTCGTCGACACGATGCCGGCCCAATCGAGCAGCGAAGGCACCGACTAGGCGCGCATTGCCGCCGTTCCCCGACAACAACGCATGTCCGCGCTTTCTCGGCGCGTTATACTGATTTCTCTAGTCGGAGGCGCCGCGTGGACCTGGCAATCGGGCGAGGCTGCGACGGTGGAACCGCGAAGGAGACGTCATGAGCACACAGGCTCGACCCGCCCCCGTTCCCCGAGTGACGGCTGCGGCGTTTCGCGAAATGAAGCGCTCGGGGACCCCCATCGTCATGCTCACCGCCTATGACTTCCACTCGGCCCGCCTCGTCGAGGCCGCCGGCGTGGACGCGATACTGGTCGGCGATTCCCTGGGCATGACCGTGCTCGGCGAAAGCTCGACTTTGCCGGTCACCATGGACGACATGCTCCGCGCCACGCGCGCCGTCAGCCGCGCGACAGGACACGCGCTCGTGATCGCCGATATGCCGTTCATGAGCTACCAGGCCGACTACGCCGAAGGCATGCGCAACGCGGGCCGCTTCCTCGCGCAGGCCGGTGCGCATGCCGTCAAGCTCGAAGGCGCCACCGCCGACACGCTTGCCCTCGTGAGCGGGCTCGCGGGCGCGGGCATCCCGGTCATGGGGCACATCGGTCTCACGCCGCAGTCGGTCAACACGCTGGGCGGCTATCGCACGCAAGGCAAGGACGCCGCCGGTGCGGCCGCTCTCGTGCTCGACGCGCTCTCGCTGCAGGACGCAGGGGCCTTCGCGGTCGTACTCGAGTGCGTTCCCGCCGAGCTGGCCGAGAAGATCTCGGGCATGCTCGATATCCCCACCATTGGCATCGGCGCGGGAGTTGGTTGCGACGGGCAGGTGCAGGTTTTCCACGACATCCTCGGCCTCGGAGACTTCCTGCCCCGCCATGCCAAGCGCTACGCGAACCTCGCCGAGGAGATCGGCCGGGCTGTGAGTGCATACGCCGGTGACGTGCGCGGG
Organism: Coriobacteriia bacterium; assembly: GCA_013336165.1. NCBI lineage: Bacteria > Bacillati > Actinomycetota > Coriobacteriia > Coriobacteriia bacterium. The sequence continues at coordinate 84,748 of JAAXUF010000005.1, read as the reverse complement.
CGCACGTTCCCGGGCGAGGAGCAGAGCACCCACAGCGCCGCCGGAGTGATGGACGAGGTTGATGCCCGGCTTGCCGAGTGGTTCGCCGACGATGACGCGGACGGACCGGTGTACCTGTGATTCTGCGCATCGACTCCAAGGACGAGGTTCGCTCGGCGATCGCCGAGGCGCGCCGGCAGGGACGCGCTGTGGCTCTCGTGCCCACGATGGGAGCGCTCCACGAAGGCCACCTGTCGCTTGTGGAGGCTGCATGCGCACGCGGGGGGCTGGTGGTGGTCTCCATCTTCGTGAACCCGACACAGTTTCTTCCGGGCGAGGACTTCGAGAAGTACCCTCGCCGGATTGAGACCGACCTCGAACTGCTCGGCGCCTCCGGCGTCGAGTTCGTTTTCACGCCGAGTGCCGAGGAGATGTACGGCGCAGACGCGCAGGTCACCGTCAGCCCCGGGCCACTCGCCCAGCGGTGGGAAGGTGCGATGCGCCCCGGCCACTTCGACGGCGTAGCCACGGTCGTCACTAAGCTCTTGTGCATCGTGCGCCCCGATTTCGCGTTCTTTGGCGAGAAGGACTACCAGCAGCTGCAGATCGTCAGGCACATGAACCGCGACCTGGATCTCGGCGTGGAGGTGGTCGGTTGCCCGACCGTGCGCGATGCCGACGGCTTGGCGCTTTCGAGCCGCAACGCGTACCTGTCGGCCGAGGAGCGCCAGACTGCGCTCGCGCTGCCGCATGCGCTCGAAGCGGCCGCGCTCGCGTTGGTGGGCGGCGAGCGGGACGTCCACGCGCTTGAAGCCGTGATGCTCGCGGTCGCGCTCGGCCACCCCGATCTCGTCCTGGACTACGCCGCAGTCGTCGACGCCGCGACGCTTGAGCCACTCTCCCAGGTTGACCGCCCGGCCCGGGCCATCATCGCGGGGCGTGTCGGCGCCACCCACCTCATCGACAATCTCGCGCTTGATCCGCGTGCAGAAGCTGCGAAGGAGCCAGGCCTGTGATCGACATCGCAGCGTTGTCCGCCGAGATTCGCACGCTTGCGCAAGAGCGCGACGCGGTGATTCTCGCGCACAACTACCAGCGTGCGGAGGTGCAGGACGTAGCCGACTTTGTCGGCGATTCGCTCGGCCTCTCTCGGCAGGCAGCCGCTACGGGTGCGACAACGATCGTGTTCGCCGGCGTCCACTTCATGGCCGAGACCGCCAAGATCCTCGCTCCCGAGAAGACCGTGCTGCTCCCCGAACCCAAGGCCGGCTGCCCGATGGCCGACATGGTAACCGGCGAGGCGCTGCGCGCATGGAAGGCCGCCAACCCGAGCGTACCGATCGTGACGTACGTGAACTCCTCGGCGGAGGTGAAGGCGGAAAGCGACGTGTGCGTGACCAGCGCGAACGCTGTGGCCGTCGTGCGAGCGCTGGGTGCCAAGCGCATCCTTTTCGCGCCGGATCGCAACCTGGGCAGCTGGGTGGCCCGCGCGCTGCCCGGCGTCGAGGTGACGCTGTGGGAGGGCTGGTGCCCGACGCACGACGAGGTCACGCCGGCGGCGGTGCTTGCCGCGCGCGAGGCGCACCCGGGGGCACTCGTGATGGCGCATCCCGAGTGCCGTCCCGAAGTCGTCGATCTGGCCGACGCGGTGCTCTCCACCTCACAGATGCTCGCGTATGCTGCTGAGAGCCCCGCGCAGGAGTTCATCGTGGTGACGGAGGCCGGCCTGCTTCACGCTCTCTCGAAGGCCGCGCCGGACAAGCGGTTTTTTGAGCTTGCGCCGAGGATGTTGTGCCCTAACATGAAACTCACCACGCTGACGAAGGTGCGCGATGCGCTTCTGAACGGCACAGGAGAAGTCACAGTTCCCGCCGACGTGCGCGAGCGCGCACGAGCGGCCGTAGAGAAGATGGTGGCGATTGGCTAGCGAGGCACGTTCTGAGATTGCCCCCGGAGTGCTGCCGGATGCACTGGGCCGCCGGTACCTCATCGGCTTCGACACCGCCGAGTGCGAGCAGCGCGAGTACGACGTGCTCGTCATCGGCAGCGGTATCGCCGGACTAACGGCGGCTCTTACCGCTTCGCCGACACATGCGGTGGCCCTCGTCACCAAGGGCGAGCTCGCCGAGACCAACACGTGGTACGCGCAGGGCGGCATCGCCGGAGCGGTGGGGGAGGCGGACTCGGTCGAACTGCATCTGGCCGACACTCTAGTTGTGGGCCAGGGGCTGTGCGACGAAGACGTCGTGCGCGCGGTGGTCGGCGAGGCGCCGGAAGCGCTTGCGGCGCTGCAGGAGCGCGGAGTGCGCTTCGACTTCGAGGGCGGCGAGGTCGCGCTTGCACGCGAGGGCGGCCACTCGTTGCCGCGCGTGCTGCACTCCGGTGACGCGACGGGCGCCGCGATCCAGCAGGCACTCACGGACTCGCTGCGCGCAAGCACCGGCATCGACGTCTTCGAACAGCGCTTCCTGATCGACCTGCTCACCGCCGGCGAGAAATGCGTCGGCGCGCTCGTGCTCAATGTGGCTACTGGCGCGCTCGAGGTCTTCTGGGCGAGCGCCGTGGTGCTGGCGACGGGTGGAGCCGGGCAGGTGTACCGGGTCACCACCAACCCGCTGATGGCAACGGGCGACGGACTTGCGGCCGCTTGGCGGGCGGGAGCCGAAGTCGCCGATCTCGAGTTCGTGCAGTTCCACCCCACGGCGCTCGATAGCTCGGCCGCTCCGCGATTCCTCATTACCGAGGCTTTGCGCGGCGAGGGCGCCTACCTGCTCGATGCGTCCGGCGAGCGCTTCATGCTGGGCGTCCATCCGCTGGCCGAGCTCGCGCCGCGCGACGTCGTCTCCCGTGAGATCGAGCGCATCATGACCGCCGCTGGGCGCAAGAATGTCCACCTCGACGCGCGCCATCTCGGCGAGGAGTATCTGCGCGCGCGGTTCCCGACGATCTGGCAGGCCTGTGCCGAGGCGGGATACGACCTCGCGCACGACCTCGTGCCGGTGGCTCCGGCCGCGCACTACATGGTGGGCGGTGTCGCGATCGACATCGATGGCCGCACCACGATCCCGGGCCTCTACGCCTCAGGCGAGGTGACCGCGAGCGGCTTGCATGGCGCCAACAGGCTTGCGTCAAACTCGCTGCTGGAAGGCCTCGTCTTCTCGCGCCGCATTGCCCGCGCCCTCGGAGATTCCCCTGCCGAGAAGGTGCCGAGCCGCATCATGGCGGTCGGCGGCGAGCCGGTCACCGAGAACGTGACGACAGAAGGCTTGGTCTCGGCGGTCAAGGATGCGATGCAGCGAAACGTCGGCATGAGTCGAAGTGACTCCGGGCTTGGCGAGGCGGCGATGGTGCTGGCGGACCTTACCTCGGTACTCGAGTCCGAGAGCATCGACCCGGCGCATCTGGAGCTTGAGAATCTTGTCACAGTCAGCGATCTCATCACGCACGCCGCTTGGATTCGCACCGAGTCCCGGGGCTGTCACTTCCGGTTTGACGCTCCGACGCGCGACGACGTGCGCTGGCGTGTTCGCACGATTCTGCGCCGGGGAGCCTTGCCGCGGATGGCGCAGGTGGGGCATGTGGACCCAGCGGAGGGCGCCGCGAACGCAGCGACCGCCACGTCCGCACCGGACCGCCAGTAGAGAGGACCCTTCGTGTTCGAGCCGCCCGATGTTGAGCAGGTTGTGGCTTCCGCCCTTGCCGAGGACTTCGGAGTGGCGGCGAAGCACTTTCGCGCAGGCATGCCAGCCGATCCGAGTCTGCTTGAGCGCGACGTGACGAGCACCTCCGTGTTGGCGCACGACGCGTGGTTCTCGGGCAGGATTGTCGCCCGGCGTCAGGCCGTCGTCTGCGGGCTTCCGGTGGTCGCCGATGTCTTTGAGAGGCTGTCGACCTTCGCGGGCCTTCTGACACCCATCGAAACCTTCCCGCTTGTCGCCGAGGGCGCGCGAGTGTCGCCCGGCACGCCTGTCATGGAGATCGAAGGACCGGCCGCCGCGGTACTTTCCGGTGAGCGGACCGCTTTGGACTTCCTGATGACGCTTTCCGGGATAGCCACTGAGACGGCGCGCTGGGTCGAAGCTGCCGGTCCGGCGCTGACGGTCTGCGACACGCGAAAGACGCTTCCGGGGCTGCGGGCGCTCTCGAAGTACGCCGTCACCGTGGGCGGCGGCACGAACCACCGCATGGGCCTCTACGACATGGTGCTCATCAAAGACAATCACATCGCTCGCGCCGGCGGGATCGCGTCGGCCGTCGCCAAGGCACGCGCGAGCCATCCCGATCTGCTGATCCAGGTCGAGGCCGACCACCTCTCCCAGGCGCTTGAAGCGGTCCAAGCCGGTGCCGACATGGTGCTGCTCGACAACATGAACGACGCCGAACTCACCTCGGCCGTCATAGCCGTGCGCGACAGCGCCGAGAAACGCAGCCGAGCGGTTCTGATCGAGGCTTCCGGCGGAATCACCATCGGGCGTCTTGCGGCCCTACGCGAGACCGGAGTCGACCGCGTGAGCACGAGTGCGCTCACCATGGCGGGCCCCTGCGACTTCGGCCTCGATGAGGATGCCGAGACGGCAGTCCGGACATGAGCTGGCTCAACGATGCTCTCGCCTGGGTCATCGCGGGCCTTGCGACATACGGCTACATCATTGTTCTGCTCGCAGCAGTGGCCGAGAACCTGTTTGTCGTCGGGAGCTTCATGCCCGGCGACCTCATCGTTGCCGCCGCAGCGTTTACCGCGTCGACCTCGCAAGGTCACGCGCTCTCGCCGTGGCTCATATGGGCGATCGCTATCCTCGGCGCTCTGATCGGCGCAAACATCAGCTATCAGATCGGCTTGCGCGCGGGCCGGGAATTCATCGAGCGCGTTGGGATTCGGGTTGGCATCAGCGCCGACATGATCGAAGCCGCCGAGGTCTACTTCGAGCGCAACGGCCCGATGACGATCGTCTTCGCCCGATGGGTTGCGGTCATGAAGAACATGGCGCCGGCGTTGGCCGGAGCCTCAAAGATGAACATATGGCTCTTTGAGCTGTATTCGATCGCGGGCGCGACCTTGTACGTATCGGTGCTCGTGGGCATCGGCACGTTCTTGGGCGCGAACTTCGAGGCGGGGCTCAAGCTTCTGGGCGGGTTCTCGTGGGGAGTGTTCGCCGTCGTGATCGTCGCGGTCGTGGTGCTGTGGCGCGCACGCAAGCGGCGCCAGCGTGTGATGGTGGCCGAGCTTGACGCCGAGTACGAGGCCGAGCACGGCGGTCCGCTGGAGGCGGAGGACGCCGATGACAACGCGTGACCGGGTGCTTGCTGCGCTTCGAGAGGCGGGTGCCGAGGGCCTAAGCGGGGAGAAGCTGGCCCGCGAACTCGGGATCAGCCGCGTGGCCGTCGCCAAGCATGTCGCCGGCCTGAGGGCGTCGGGCTACTCAATCGACGCGCTCCTGGGTTCCGGCTATCAGCTGACAGCCGTGCCCGACCTGCCGCTTCCTGCCGAGGTGACGATCCTGCTGAAGGATCCGTTCTGGACGGCGCTTACCGGTGGCGGGGAGACCGCGTCGACCAACGACGATGCCCGCGTGCTCACGCGAACAGGCGCTGCCGAGGGCACCGTGGCGCTCGCGTCTCGACAGACCGACGGGCAGGGACGCCTCGGGCGCACGTGGGATTCGCCGCTCGGCGGAGCGTACTTCTCGGCGGTGCTGAGGCCCGCAACGGTTCCCTCTGCAGTTGCATCGCTCGCTCTTGCCGTCGCGCTCGGAGTTGCTCGGGGCTTGGCCTCGATGGGGTTCTCCCCGCAGCTCAAATGGCCCAACGATGTGTTTCTTGCCAGCGGCAAGGTCTGCGGCATACTCCTTCATATGACTGCCGAGGCCGACCGGGTTGCGTGGGTTGTGGCCGGCGTCGGTATCAACGTGCATCGGCCCTCCAGCGGCTCGATCGCTCGCGAGGGAGCCGCCTGGCTCGGCGACGTCGACCCGGCCGTGCGCATTCCCGAGACGATCGCGGCCGTGCTTGACGGCATCGCGTCCGTCTACGCCGCTTGGGTGACGCACGGTTTCTCGGCACTGCGCGCTGAGTACGAGTCACTGCTGCTGCTCACGGGGCACAACGTGACCGTGCGCGACCTGTCGGGAGTCGTGATCGCCGATGGCGTCGCATTGGGTGTGGACGATGATGGGCGGCTGCTGGTGCGGCAAGCAGATGGCTGGGTGGTGCCGGTTGCGGCAGGGGATGTGACGCTGAGGTAGGGACGGATCGTTGCTGAGGCCTTTTCAGCGGCTCGTTACGGAGCGCTTGGCTCAAAGGCTCGTCGCCGCCGAGTAGTGCCTAGGACTTCATCGCCCGTAAACGGGGCTTCGTGGTGTATCATATGTGAGACACCCGACCCGAAGGGAGCAGGCCCGATGCCCGCGACCAAAGCGGATTACGCCGCCGAACTGACTGCAGTCATGGTCCGCGACGGCGTGAGCCGCGCCGAACTCGCGAGACGCATGCACACCAGCCGTTCGACCGTCGGCCGTGTCCTAGACCCCGCCGACGAGTCCGTGACACTTTCAACACTCTCTCGCGCGGCGGCGGCTCTGGGCCGCGAGCCGGCCGTGTCGCTCGCACCGGAGCGACCTTCGGTGCTCTTGGAGCGCCATCGCAACGAGCTCAGGCGAATCGCCGAGGAGTACGGTCTTCAAAACGTCGTGGTGTTCGGCTCAGTTGCGCGTGGAACCGATACGGCGGGCAGCGACTTGGACTTGGTGGCCGACATTCCCGAGGAGCTTGACCTGTTTGTCGTCGCCGTGGTCGAGGAAGCGATGAGCGCGGCGCTCGGTCGCAAAGTCGACCTCGGCGAGCGCAAGTGCCTCAAGCCTCATGTCCGGGAGAATGTAGAGAGAGAGTCGGTGCCCCTGTGATGAGCCAGGACCGCACGATTGAGCAGTTCCTGCACGATATGCGCGACATGGCCGACGGCGTGGCGCAGCTCGTCGCCAGTACGGATCGTGGGACGTTCATGACCTCATCCACAGGCTCGTGGGGCGATTGAGCGAGGGATTATCCAGCTCGGGGAGATCGCCTCTCAGTTGCGCAATCGGCACGAAGACTATGTCGAGCGCACCCCGAACTCGACCCGCCCGGCATGCGCTCGGCACGCAACATCGTCGTCCACGGCTACGCCACGATCGATCGCGCACGGATTGGCAGATCGCAGTGGAGAAGGTGCCGGCGATCGGCGAAGCCGCTCGTTCGTTGCTGGGCGACCTGGCGAGGGACAGTGGTATGGAGCGATGAGTGAGCGCCAATGTGTCCTGCGAAGAACCGCGGATGTTCGGGGCTGAGAAGAGGAGTCATCTGCTTACTCTGCTCTGCGGTCGGTCGAATACTGGGTCTTTGCGTTGACCAGCGGTGATGCGTACGAAAGTGTTTGAGAAGAACCCACAGATACAGTGGAGACCTTAATGGACAAAGAGACGGTGCAAGGTCTTATTCTCTTGGCAGGCATCATTCTTTGCTTTGCCGTCCCGATGATGGTTTTGTGGCACCGTCGAAAGCTGACAACGGTGTTCTTTGCGGTCTGGATGGGCGTAGTGACGATGATTGGCACTTTGATCTACGCGTCGATGGCACACACACCGTTGTGGTATGCGATTCCCGTTGGCATTCTGGCTGGTATCTGGGGTCTTCTTTACCTCTCCTTCTACAAGAGAGTAAGACCGTATGCTTACAGCGTACTGCTCCGTCGCTCTGATAATGTCGGGTTTGGGGCCCAAGCACCGGACGTTCGAAAGGGCCGATTGCATCAAGTGTGTGAGTCAACTGGCTCTGGGGGCGATATGCTGCAACGAGCGGATGAGTGGTTCGCGCAAGAGCCGCCCGAGGAAGCACAAGGAAAGCTTGACGCGCGCAGCCTCCGGGCGTCTCATCCGGAATCGGATACGGCTGTCTCGCCGTAGGGGTGGTGTGATAGTGCTGCGTATGTTGTGGGTTGCCCGATCATGATTAGTTGTTCGAGATCTTGCACTCGGCGAACGTCGGGATGCAGTTGGTACCGCTCGTCAGAGTCGGCACCATGAACATGGCGTTGGCACGACGCTAACGGCAACCAGACGCCTGCCAACTCAACGGTGGATCTACACAGTTGACAACCTCCTGCACGCCGTGAGCGCGGGACCTTTGAGCGACCTCTTCGCCCGATGTGTGCATCTTCACGATCCTGTATTGAACCTTGTATACTAAAGTTCAATAAGGAGGAGCCATGGCGTACTTTGTCAAGGAATACTGGGTTTCGGAGGGCGATGGCATCACTCGCAATGATCGCCGCGGATGCGAGTACACCGCATACGTCCCTGATCCTCTCGTAGGGCGTCAATTCAAGCTGGAAGGTGAGGTTGCGGCGGACGTCGCGGATGCTGAAGCCGCTATCCTGCGTCTCAATGCCCACGCCACGAGTCTGGTGAACACGGAGGCGATCGCGCGGCTGCTGCTGCGCGCCGAAGCCGTAGCCTCCTCCCGGATCGAGGGTCTGCAGGTCGGTGCACGGCGACTGCTGCGTGTTGAGGCTGCGCGCGAGTTTGAAAGCCGCAGTGGCATTGACGTGACCGCAGAAGAAGTCTTGGGCAACATAGACGCGATGGACAGTGCTTTGGATGCCGCTGACTCAAATGACGAGGTGACCGCGGAGACGATTCTGGACATCCATGCGCAGCTGCTTGCGGGAACTGCCCTCGCTGGATATGGCGGGCGCCTGCGCGAAGTGCAGAATTGGATCGGCGGTAGCTCTTACAATCCGTGCTCGGCTGCGTTTGTTCCGCCTCCTGCGGCGAAGGTTCCAGAGCTCTTGGAGGATCTGGCGCGATTCTGCAATGATGACTCGCTGCCTGCTGTGGTCCAGGCTGCGGTCGTGCACGCACAATTCGAGACCATACATCCTTTCGTGGATGGCAATGGGCGCACGGGTAGAGCACTCGTTCATCTGATTTTGCGTCGCCGTGGTCTGGCGCCGCGTGTGGTTCCGCCAGTTTCGCTGGTGCTTGCAACTCTGTCGGTCGACTACATCTCTGGACTCACGGGCTATCGACATGAAGGCGAGGCTGACTCCCCTGAGGCGTCTTCGGGGCTCAATCGATGGGTCGCACTGTTTGCGGGTTGCTGCACGCGCTCGGTAAGAGATGCAGGGGGTTTTGAGCGCACGGTGCATGAGATTCAGGATGCATGGCGAGGGCGGCTGGGGCCTGTGCGGCGCAATTCCGCAGTCGACCTTCTGGTTCAGACCTTGCCGGGAACGCCGATACTCACGGTCAGCGGGGCAGCTGGCCTCTTGGGCCGGAGTTTCCGCGCGACCAACTTGGCAATTGAAGCGCTGGTTGACGCTCAAGTCCTGAAGCAGGTCAGCGTCGGGAAGCGCAATCGGGCATTCGAGGCCCTTGAGGTGATCGACGCTTTCACTAGGTTTGAACGGCAACTCGCCAGCCCATCTGGAGACACGCAAGTCGATCCACCCGCACGTGCAGTACCCGCGCGACGGAAGTAGGGGGATATCCTTGAGGTTCGCGGAGGGACCGCTGGCACCTGAGGCATCACAGTACTGTTCAAAGTACCAGCACGAGGAAGGCATGGGAGAAATAAGCACGACAGGTTGACTCTCGTGAGGTCTCTCGGCTACCGTTAACTGGTCTAAGACGCACTGGTTAACGGAATCGAGAACCCATTGGCATCGCAAGCAATCCCCGCTCGCACACGCACTCGCGCCTTGGCCGCCGCTGCTCTCATGACCGCCCTCATGGCCGTCACGGGCTGGATCGCAATCCCGCTCGGCTCCGTGCCGGTCACGCTCCAGGTCTTCGGCGTCGTGCTTGCGGCGTTGCTGCTGCCTGCCGGGTGGGCTGCCGCGTCGCTGGGAGCCTACCTTGTCCTCGGCGCAGCAGGCGTTCCCGTGTTTGCGAGCGGGCAGGTAGGCCTCGGCGTCGTGGTCGGTCCGACCGGCGGCTACCTGTTCGGCTTCGTCCTTGGCGCTTCGCTGGGTGCCCTGGTGCGCGGCGCGCTGGAACGGCGCACGTCCGCGCTTGTCGCCGATGCTGCAGCCGCGTTGGTGGTCATCGTCGCCGTATACGCGGCAGGCTGGGCTCAGCTCTCGCTGGTCGCCCATCTGACTGCGGTCCAGGCGTTCATCGGCGGGGTGGCTCCGTTTGTGATCCCGGACGCGGTCAAGGCTGCTGTCGCCATCGTCGTGGCGCGTGGCGTGCGCCGGGCGGGCGTGCGGCTGTAGCGCCACCGTCTCTAGACTTGGGGCAGGAGCTCGTCGAGGGTCTTCTCGGCGGGGAGCGCGGGGAGCTTGACGGTGAGTTTGGCGCCGCCATTCGGCGTGTTCTCGGCTTCGATATGGCCGCCGTGCGCGCTCACGATCGCTCGCACGATCGCCAGTCCCAGCCCCGATCCGCCGCTTTGGCGTGTGCGGCTGGAGTCGGCGCGGTAGAAGCGGTCGAACAGGCGGGGGAGGTCGCTTTCATCGATGCCGGGTCCGTCGTCGATCACGGAGAGCACCGCGAGGTCGCCCTCGGCGGAAAGCTCGACCTGGACATGGCCGCCTTCGCCGACGATTCGGCTCGCGTTGTCGACGAGGTTCAAGACTACCTGCTGAAGCCTGTCGACGTCTCCCAAGACCAACGGCGCGCGGCCGTTGACGGTGAGCGTGACCTCGCGGTCCTCCAGCAGCGGTTCGAGCATCGCGGCCGCTCGGTCGGCGGCCAGACGCAGGTCGACCTGGCGCAGCGGCAGTTCCCCGGTCGCGCCCTCGATCCGCTGTAGCGTGAGCAGGTCGTTCGCAAGTCTGCCCAGGCGCTCGGCTTCAAGTGCGATCGTGGTCAGGAAGCGCTGCTGGTCCTCGGGCTCGACGTCGCCGTCGAGGAGGGTCTCGGCAGCCCCGCGGATGGCGGTCAGCGGCGTGCGCAGTTCGTGACTCACGTCCGAGACGAACTGCGTCTTGCGACGCTCCTCGGCCTTAAGCTCGTTTACCACGACGTCGACCTCGCCGGCCATGCGGTTGAACGCCTCGGCGATGATGCGGACCTCGCGCGGCCCGGTGGCGTCCGCACGCGACGAGTGGCCGCCCGACGCAAACGATGTCGCCACCGCTCCCAGCCGCTCAAGCGGGCTGGTCACGCTGCGGGCCACCGCGCGGCCCAAAGGCAGCGCCACGACGACGATGGCCGCGAGCGTCCCCGCCAGCACCAGCGGTCGACCGGGCAGAAAGTACGCCTCGGCAGCCATGATGCCGGCGCCCAGCAGTGCGGCGGCAAAGATCGTCAGCGTGATGCGGCGGCGAAGGGAAGCACGCATCGGCTTCACGAAGTGTGGAACCGGTAGCCGTAGCCGCGCACGGTCTCGACGAGCGCCGGGTCAACGCCGGCAGCTTCGAGCTTGTCGCGCAAGCGCTTCACGTGAGTGTCGACGGTTTTGGTCTCGACAAGGTACTCCCAGCCCCAAGCCTCGCGCAGCAGCTGGTCGCGGGAGAGCACCTTGCCGCCGTGCTTCATCAGGCACGCGAGCAGTTCGAATTCGCGTGGTGTGAGGTCGATGGGGCGGCCTTCTGAGGTCGCCGAGTGCATGGCCTCGTCGAGCGAGACGCCGGCGAGTTCGATGTGCTCGGCGCTGGCACCCGGCTCGTGCGAGCCCGAAGGCGCGCGGCGCAGGAGCGCTTTGACGCGTGCGGTGAGTTCGCGGACGCCGAACGGCTTGGCTAGGTAGTCATCGCCGCCGATCTCGAGTCCGACAACCTTATCGAGCTCGGTGTCGCGCGCCGAGAGGAACAAGACGGGCACCTTGGAGTCGACCCGCAAACGGCGGCAGACCTCGTAGCCGTCGATGCCGGGGAGCATGACATCGAGTACGACGAGGTCGAACGGCTGCGCCTTGGCCAAGGCGAGCGCGTCGTCGCCGTTCTCGGCGACCGAGACCTCGTAGCCTTCCTTGCGCAGGTTGTACGAAACGAATCCGGTGATGGAAGCCTCGTCGTCGACGACGAGGATACGAGCTGGCGTATCCGACACGGTGTGCCTCCCGGCTCATTTAGCGGCACGTTGCCTCGATCATGAACGTGTGCGCCCTCGCGAGGGCTACCGTCAGATGATAGCATCGCATGTAAAGGGTCTGTCGGCGGGTGACACCTCGCCGTCAACTTCCCGAGCTCAACAATGAGGAGGCGCAGATATCGTGCTGCTGGCCGTGGATGTAGGAAATACCCAGACAGTGCTGGGCCTTTTCATCGCCGATGAGCTGGTGAGCCACTGGCGCATCTCGACGAATGCTCGCCTCACAGGGGATGAGTTGCGCGTCAAGGTCGCAGGGCTGTTCGCGCTCGACGACCGTTCCATCGCCGATGTTCGCCACGTCGTCTTAGCGTCCGTGGTGCCGAGCTTGACTGTGGCATGGGAAGACCTCGCGCACACACTCCGGGAGTGCGAACTCATGGTGGTCGGCCCCGGCCTGAAGACCGGCATGCCCATCCGCTACGACAATCCGCACGAGGTTGGCGCCGACCGCATCGTCAACGGTGTCGCCGCGTTCGAGAGACTCGGCGGGCCGGTCATCGTGGTCGACTTCGGAACGGCAACGACCATCGACGTGATCGACGCCGAGGGCGCCTATCTCGGCGGAGCGATCGCACCCGGTGTGGAGACAAGCGCCGAGGCGCTCTTCTCGAAGGCGGCACGGCTCTCAAAGGTCGATCTCGAGGCGCCCTCCCGCGTCATCGGCACCAACACGCGCGCCAGCGTGCAGGCCGGGCTGCTGCTGGGCGAGGCGGCGATGGTCGACGGGCTGGTGCGCCGCGTGTGGGACGAATTGGGCGCACAAGCGCCGGTGATCGCCACGGGCGGGCTCGCACTGCAGATGACGCCGCTGTGCGAGACGATCGGCGAGGCCGACCTAGACCTCACTCTCGAGGGCCTGCTCATCATCTTTGGCCGCAACCGCTAGAGCTTGCCGGTCGCGTACGAGTGCCTTGACTGCCTCGCGACGATCGTTGCTCCACTTCAGGTACAGGCCGATGCGCTCCACCAGCTCTCCGCCGAGCAGATCATGCCCGGCCGCCGCGGCGTGCTGCGCCGGTCTTCCCGCGCGCCGATAGGGCTCGGCGATCTCACCCAGCAGGGCGGCCCATCGCGCGGTGACGTCGGCGGGCGCCGAGTCGACCGCTGCGAGCGTGCGGGCGAAGAGATCGCTTTCGAGCTGGAGCTGCAGCTCGGGCAGCATGCAGCGCAGCAGGCCGGTCTCGGCGAGCAGCCGGAGGGCGTCGGTTGCGGCCAGCCCGACGAGTAGCCTGTCGAGCTCCTGGACCCAGCGCTCGCGGGCGACGTGGAGGATGCGGGGCGCCAGGCGCTCCATCGCCGCAACGGTGCCCGGCTCGACCGTGAACTCGAGCTGCGCGGCGAATCTGGCGGCGCGAAGCATCCGCAGCGCGTCCTCTCGGAAGCGGGCACCCGGATCGCCGACCGCGCGGATCACGCGTCCATCGATGTCGGCGCGCCCGCCCCACGGATCGATCACTTCGCCGTCACCGCGCATTGCGATGGCGTTGACCGTGAAGTCGCGGCGGCGGAGGTCCTCGGCGAGATCGCGGAGAAACTCGACGCGCGGCTTGCGGCTGAACTCCTCGTAGGCTTCCGAGCGAAACGTCGTGATCTCGATCACGCGACCGTCGAGCCGCAGGGCGACTGTGCCGAACCTCTTGCCCACAAGGTACGGCCGTCTCCCGGCGGCGCGGATGAGTTCCTCGACGCGATCGGGCTCAAGTGGGGTCGCGAAGTCGTAGTCGCTGCAGTCGCGTCCCATCAACCTGTCACGGACCGATCCGCCCACAAGGAAGACGGGGTCCACGATCGCGCTTACTGCGGCGTACATGTCACTGCACTGCACGGGCTTCCTCCTCATGAGCATGCATTCCCACGATAGAGCATTTCGGGTCACACTCGGCCGCCAAACGCATTCGCACTCGCGTATACTCGCCGTACACGAATCTGTACACAGTTTCGGCTTATCGAGGGGCGGCAGCCGTGAAGTTCTACAGAATTGGCGACAAGGTTGTGAGCCGAGACAAGCTTGTCGACGCGATCGACGCGATCCTCTCGGCACGCGAGGGCGGTGCCACGCAGGAAGACGTCGCCCGCACGCATCTCGTGCAGCGTTCGTTCGTCTCGTTCCTCGAGACCCTCGGCGAGGTTCGCCGGGGAGCGCGCGTGGCGGTCGTGGGCTTCCCCGTTTCGAATGCCGTCGAGGTCAAGGCCGTCGCCGAGAAACACGCCGTCGACTTCGTGCTGGTGCTCTCGCAAGAGGAGCGCGAGCAGGTCGAATCCTCCGGCGAGGCGACCAAGGTGTTCAACGCCCTTCTCGAGACCATCGCCCTACTGCGCGACTACGACGTGGTCGTGCTCATGGCGAGCGATTGGCGCATCAACACTATGGAGCGGATTCTCGGCGGGGAAGTCATCGGGATCCCGCTCGGACCGTCGCCGCTCAGGAGTGCGGTCACGGTCGATCTCGGCGAGCTGGAGACCGTTCTTGCCAACGTGATGTCGGCGCGGCGCACGCGCCGGCCCAAGACCCGAATCGGCATGGCGGCCCAGCAGGTCGCCGATCTCACCGGGAGGTGGAAGCCATCAAAGAGGTAGTCAGCGTTTCGATCGGCTCGTCCAGTCGCGACCACGAGGTCGAGATCGAACTCGGCGGCGAGACGTTCCGCATTCGCCGAGAAGGCCACAACGGCAACCTTACCGAGGCTGCAGCTCGTTTCGCCGAACTCGACGGTAAGGTCGACGCTTTCGGCATGGGCGGCATCGACATCTACCTGCGCGCCGATGGTCGCAAGTATTACTTCCGTGAAGCGAAGAAGCTCCTCAAAGGCATCCACAAGACGCCGATCGTCGACGGCAGCGGCCTCAAAGGTCCGGTCGAAGGCTCGACGGTAGACTACCTCATCAACACGTGCGGCCTGACGCTTAGGGGCAAGAAGGTCCTGACCTGCTCGGCGGTGGATCGCTGGGGTATGAGCGAGGCGCTTCAGAATGCCGGGTGCGAGCAGATCTTTGGCGACCTTGTCTACGCGCTCGACGTGCCGATTATCATCAAGCGTTGGAGTTCGCTCAAGGTGCTCGTTCGCGTGATGACACCGCTCGCGACGCAGCTGCCGTTCTCGGTGCTCTACCCTACGGGGACCTCGCAGGACAAGGCGCCCACGCGCAACCCCAAGATGGAGGCGCTCTACGCCTGGGCCGATATCATCGCCGGCGACTGGCAGTACGTGAAGAAGTTCATGCCCGAGGATATGCGCGGCAAGTGGATCATCACCAACACCACGACGGCCGCCGATGTCGAACTCGCGCGCAGCCGTGGCGTCGAACTGTTCGTGACCTCCACCCCGAGGCTTTCAGGCCGTTCCTTCGGCACTAACGTCATCGAAGCAACCATGGTGGCGCTTGACGGCGCGTCGGGAGAGCTCTCACCGGAGCGCTACCGCGAGTTGCTTGACAGCGTTGGTTTCGCGCCCGACGTGCAATGGCTGCAGAAGGCATGAGGAACGGCACCCCGTTTGCTGTCTGGCCTGCTCTGAACGGGCAGGTTAACGCTGGCCTGTGTGTTAGTATCCGACTGCTGTCCTTGCACGCGTAAGGGAGTTGAGTTCAACGTGAACAAACGGGCGAGAACACGCCTGATAGCTGTAACGGTCGTCATACTTGTTGCGATTCTGACGACGGTCATGCTGACCGGTACCAAACAGGGTGCTGTGTACTCAGACGTGGCAAAGATCGCATCCGACACGTCGCTGGTGGACAAGCGCGTCAAAGTGGGCGGCGCGGTCGTGACAGGGTCGTGGGACAAGAAGTCGAATCCGATGACGTTCACCATCCGCGACGAGTCCGACACTGCCGGGCAGGGTCCCACGCTCAAAGTCGTCTACACAGGTGCCGCGCCGTCGACGTTCGGCGATGGTGTTGTGGCGATCGTGACCGGTACGCTGTCTTCGGGCGGGGTGATAAACGCCACCGAGATGATCACGAAGTGCCCGTCGAAGTACCAGTCGGCCACCGGCGCCATGCCGATCAAGGACCTGGTCATCGCGGGTTCCTCCGTGACGGGCAAGCCGGTCAAGGCGACCGGCTACATCAAGCCCGGCACGATCCAGCCGGCGACCTCCACGGACAGGTTCGTTGTCGCCGAGAATGCCGATGGCAGCGGTGCAGCTGTGGCGGTCACGTTCTCGGGTGGTCTGCCTGATGGCATGAAGGACGGTGTCGCGGTTGTGATCTCCGGCGAACTCGATTCCGCCGGGAAGTTCATCGCGACGAGCGTAGCCCTGAAAGAGTAGGAATCCCGGCGATTCGCGGATGCGAGCCGCCGACAACTGGAACGGAGTCGGTGTATGGCACGGTTCGGGGTCATGTGTCTTGGGCTGGCGCTTGTCGCCGCCATGTTCTCGATCATCGCTCTACTGATAGGGCACAAGCTTGGCGAGAAGCGTGGCGAAGACGCCACCAACGCGGGCTACCTCGCGACCCTGGTCGCTGGCGGCGCTCTGACCGTGGCGCTTCTGGTGCTTGCCGTCGCCTTCTTCCGCCAGGACTTCACGCTTCAGTATGTCGCCGAGAACCACAGCCCCGATACCTCGTCGCTCGCGTGGTTCTACAAGATCTCCGCAGTGTGGGCGGGCCGAGAAGGCTCCTTCCTGCTGTGGACATGGATACTCTCGCTGTTTGCGGCGTGGGTCGCCTATCGTCGGCTTGAGTTCACCGATCGTTTGTCCAACATGGGCCTGATGGTGACCAACGTCGTTCTCGGCCTGTTCACGGCTGCGATGCTCTTCTCCACGGCGAACAACCCGTTCAACCAGACGGCCTCTCAGTTCCTCGATTCGAGCAAGCACCTGATCGGCGAAGCGGCAAACTGGGGCATGAATCCGCTTCTGCAGCACTGGGCGATGATCCTGCATCCGCCGATGTTGTTTATCGGCTACGCGGGCCTCACGATTCCGTTCGCGTTTGCGATTGCGGCGCTCATCGTCAACGACAGTTCGAGCCGCTGGGTCGATATCGTCGGCAGAATCACCGTGTTCTCCTGGATGCTCCTGGGCGCCGGCATCGGACTTGGCGCGGTCTGGGCGTACGTGGTTCTGGGCTGGGGAGGGTACTGGGGTTGGGATCCGGTGGAGAACGCTTCGCTGCTCCCATGGCTCACAGGGGTCGCGCTGCTGCATAGCTTCACGGTGTACCGCCGCCGAGAAGGCTTCAAGCGATGGTCGGTGATGCTGGCGGCGTTCACGTTCGCACTCGTCATCCTCGGCACGTTTATCACGCGTTCGGGTGTAGTCGAATCGGTGCATGCGTTCAGTCCGGACAACCTGTCGCTGTGGCTCTTCCTGCTTATGATCATCGGATCGCTGGTTGCTGCGGGCATCGGGCTGGTTATGCGCTGGACTGAGTTCGGTGCCGACGACGATTTCGAGTCGATGGCGAGCAAGGATGCGGCGTACTACTTCAACAACGTGATCATGCTTGTGGCGGGCATCTTGGTCGCCTACATGACGGTGACATCGGCGTTGCCCACGTGGATGCCGCTTGGCGGCATATCGATCCCGGCGTCGGCCTACGATGCCGTCGCCCGCCCGCTGGGTATTCTGTACCTGATGATCCTCGCAGTCTGTCCGCTGCTTTCGTGGGGGCTGACCGACAAGGCGACATTTTGGCGGCGCATCAAGTGGCCGCTTGCCGGCGCAGCGGTGCTGGCGGCAGGGCTGCTTGCGATCTTCTTCACCACGATTGCGCCCAACTACGCGCGCATGGTCGCGCTGGGTAACGACCCGGGGCTGATCATGGCCGAAGCCGGGCCGGCGTGGTACTACAAGGGTCTTGCGATTGTGGGCCTTCTGACCGCATCGCTTCTCATCGCGACGACCGTATCGCTCTTTATCTCCGGCGCTCGCAAGCGCGCGGAGTCTCGCGGCACCGGGTTCTTCAGCGCACTCGGGTCGATCTTCGTCAAGGCGCGCTCGCAGTCCGGTGGGTTCCTCGCGCACCTCGGTATGGGCGTGATCCTGGTCGGGCTGATCGGCTCGGCGATGTTCGTGATGGACAGTACGGTCACGGTTCCGGCGAAGGTGGGGTCGACCTTCGAGGTAGGGGCGTACCAGTTCACGTACCAAGGTTCCAGCGTCGCGACCCTTGCGAGCGGCGCCTCCGAAACGCAGGTCAGCCTTCAGGTCGCGAAATCCGGCAAGGTTCTGGGTGTCGTGACCCCGGGCCAGAAGGTGTTTGCAGCTACCCAGCAGCAGAGCTACGACGCGAAGGTGCTCTGGCAGCCTCTTGAGGACGTCTTCGTCGCATACCAAGGTGGAGACGGCCAGTCCTTTGACGTGAACGTGAAGGTCAATCCACTCATCTGGTGCGTGTGGGTCGGCTTTCTGATGCTGCTTGCCGGCACCGCGGTCGCGGCCTGGCCGCGTCGAGGCGCCAAGCTGGCGGCGGTTCCCTCGAAGAAGGGGAAGGCCTCCGTGAAGGCTTCTGACAAGGCGAAGGCCAAGGCTAAGGCCAAGGCTGCGGTCAAGCCGGCCCCGAAGAAGCGTCCGACCAAGCGTTCATGAGCGAGGCCGCGCCCACATATCCCGCCCTGAAGGTTCGCGGACTGTCGCGGTCCTTCGGTGCACGCAAAGCGCTCGACGGCGTCGATCTCGATCTGCCGAGGGGCGCGTTCCTGTCGATCTTCGGGCCCAACGGCGCCGGTAAGACCACGCTGCTCAAGATCCTCTCCACACTCACCGCGCCTTCCCGCGGGAGCGTCAAAGTCGTGGGGCTCGACGTGGTCGAGGGTGCGGTCGAGCTGCGTGAGCGGATCGGCTTCATCAGCCACAACCCGCTTCTTTACCCGGATCTCACCGCCGAGGAGAACCTGCGCTTCTTCGCCGACCTCTACTGCATCGACAACCCTGCCGAGAGGGTCCGCGAACTGCTCGGCGCGGTAGAGCTTGATCACCGGCGTCTCGACACCGTGCGCACGTTCTCGCGCGGCATGACGCAGCGGCTTTCCATCGCGCGCGCGTTGCTGCACCGCCCGGAGATCGTCTTTCTCGACGAGCCGTACTCGGGACTCGATCCGCATGCGATGGACATCCTCGACTCTCTCATCGCGCAAGTTCGCGCCGATCACACCTTCGTGATGGTCAGCCACGACCTCGACAAGGGTCTGGAGCTGTGCACTCACGCGCTCATCCTCGCGCGTGGCCGAGTGGTCATGTTCGAAGAGGCCGACGACATCGATCCTGTAGCGTTCGCGTCGACGTATCGGCACACCGTCGGGCTGGGGGTGGCTTAGAGTCATGGCCAAGATTTCCTCGGCTCGTCAGTTCAAGGCCATCTTGCGCAAAGACCTCGTCATGGAGCTTCGCACGCGGGAGATGCTTACTTCGATGGGCCTCTATGCCGTGCTCGTGCTCGTGGTCTACGAGATCGCGCTGTCGCAGGCGGGCTCGGACTTCGAGATCCTGCGGATCGCATCCGGCCTGCTGTGGCTGGCGATCATCTTCACGTCGCTTCTGGGCCTGAACCGCTCGCTTGTTCACGAGAAGGACCAAGGCTGCCTCGAAGCGCTGCTGCTGTCGCCCATCGATCGCCCGGTGATCTACTTTGCCAAGGCGATCGGCAATCTCATCTTCCTTGCCATGGTCGAGGTGATCGTGCTGCCGCTGTTCTACTTCTTCTTCCTGTCCGGCAAGGAGCTGGGAGCGCCTCTTTGGATGCTGCCGTTGCCGCTCATCGTGGGCTCCATCGGCATCGCCGGAGTCGGTACGCTGCTCTCCACCATGTCGGTCAACACGACCGGCAAGGATTTCATCCTCGCGGTGCTCTTCATCCCGGTGATGTTTCCGCTGCTCTACGCATGCGTGGCAGCCACCTCGGCGGTTCTTATCGGCGATCCGGGGTATGCAGTGGTGTACTGGAAGTCGCTGGCGTTGGGCGCCGGCTACGATGGCATAATGATCCTGGCCGCGTTTGGCCTGTACGAGTTCATAATCGGCGCGTGAGTTTTGCGCCTGTCGCGATCGAATGGAGCTTCTGTGGGAGAGAAGGACAGCGTGGGGAAAGGGTTTCTGGGTCTCTCCGGGCGCGCATGGATGTGGGTGCTGCTCGTCTGCGGCGCGCTGTTGACCCTGGCGGACTTTATTCTGGCGTTCTTCTACGCGCCTCTCGTTGAGGGAGCGGGCGTAGGCGGATCGCAGGTGATCGGCGGCGTGCTGGTCGGCAACCAGCTGCTCTTCTCGCAGAAGATCTTCTACTTCCACGTTCCCGTGGCGATCAGTTCGTTCCTGGTGTTCTTCTTCACGGCGTACTACGGCGTGCGCTTCCTTATGACCAAGGACAAGCGCTACGACACACGCTCGCGAATCGCCACAGAGGTTACGCTGGTGTTCGTGCTGCTCACGATGTTCACGGGTGACCTTTGGACGCGCTTCGAGTGGGGCGTGTGGTGGGTCTGGGAGCCGAGGCTCACCACATACTTCATCATGACGCTGCTCGTGATTGCGTACTTCGTGCTGCGAAGCGCGGTCGACGACGAGGAGCGCCGCGCCACCTACGCGGCCGTCTTCGGCATCATCGCCTTCATCGATGCACCGATCTCGTTCGCGATTACGCGGCTCGTGCCCAACGAGCTTCACCCGGTCGTCCTGCGTAGCGGTGGCGGCCTGACCGGCGTTCAGCTGGCGGCGTTTCTTCTCGGGTTGTTCGGCATGCTCATGTTCGCTTGGGTCGTCTATCAGACCCGCCTGCGCGAGGAAGTCATCAAGGAACGCATTGAGGTCATACAGGAAGAACTCGAAAACTAGCAAGGGAGCAAAGCAATGGATCCGGTTCTTGCCGAGATATACAAGACGGTGCTTGGTGCGGCCCCCTACGTGCTCTCAGCGTATGCGCTGCTCTGGGTGGGCATGTTCGTCTACATCGGCTTCATTCTGGTACGCCTCGGAGGGCTCGAGAAGCGTCTCAACGTGGCCGAAGAGGCAATTGAGCGCCGCCGCCCGAGATCAGCCGAGTAGTACGCGGCGCATCGAAAGGGCAGGGGAGTTGGCGCAGGCGTCCGCAGTGTTGTTCTGGTTCGCATTCGCGCTCTATTGCGGAGCGTCGGTTCTCTACGCCTACCGGTTCCTGCTCAAGCGGCCCAGAGTGGGCTGGTGGGCGACGTTTCTAATGGGAGCCGGCTTCATCTGCCAGACGCTGTCGATCGGCGCCGGCTCGATTGCCAGCGGGGGCACGCAGCTTACCGGTGCCAACCAGCTTGTGCTGGTGGCGTGGGCTCTGGCGCTGCTGTACTTCGTGGTCGAGCATTTCCTCAAGGTCAAGACGTACGGCGCGTTTCTGATTCCCGCGGCGTTGGTGTTGATGGCGCTTGCCGAGACCTTCGGCAGCGTGATGCACCCGGCTGACCTGACGGCGGTCCAGCTCTCGCAACTTGCGAGTTGGCGAGTAGCATTCCACGTCGCGCTCATTGTGTTCGCCAACGCCGGATTCGCGTTTAGCGCCGTCACCTCGGCGCTGTATCTCATTCAGGGGCGGCAACTCAAACGACGCGCTTCCGGCGGACTGACGTGGCGTCTCCCGTCACTCGAGTCCCTGATTGCGATCTCGCGCCGGGCGATTTCTCTTGCATTCCCCGTCTACACCGCGGGCCTCCTGTTCGGCGTCCTGCGCGCAGGCGAAGAGCACGTACCGCTGTGGTTTCTCGATCCGCGCATCATGCTTGCCGGCATCGTCTGGGCGACGTTTGGCGTCTACCTCGTGGCAGTCTACCGGCGCGATGTCTCGGGCCGCACGGCTGCCCGCATCGCGCTTCTCGGCTTCGTGTTCGTGGTCGCACTGACGATTCTGGCGCGCGTTCCCGCCAGCGGCGGGTTCCACATCTTCGGCCTCTAGGAGAGGGATCTTGTGAACGAGCGTATCAGCGTCATTGTGACCGGCGGCAGCAGCGGCATCGGACTCGCGACCGCGAAGCTCTACGCCGCCCGCGGCGGCGATGTCGCCATCATCGGCCGCAGTGCCGACAAGCTCGCCGCCGCCGAGAAGGAGCTGCGCGCATTGTGCGCGGGCACTGACCAGCGCATCGCCACGCGCGCCGCCGACCTTTCCGACTTCGAGGCCGCGCGCACCGCGATCGACTCCCTCGTCGCCGAGGGTTTCGGCCCCGACATCCTCGTGAACTCCGCAGGCGTGATCGTGCCCGGCGAGTTTGCCACAATGCCGCTCGATAACTTCGAAGCCAACATCTCATGCGGCTACTGGAGCGTCGTGTACCCGTGCCGCGCTGCCGTGCCGCACATGGTTGCGCGCGGCCGGGGAGATATCGTGAACGTGAGCTCCGTGGCCGGGTATCTCGGCATCTACGGGTACTCCGGATACTCTTCGGCGAAGTTTGCGGTCATGGGCTTCACGGAGGCGCTGAGATTCGAGATGAAGCCCGAAGGCATCAACGTCCACGTCGTCTGCCCGCCGGACACCGACACGCCCGCGCTTGCGTTCGAGCACACCCTGCGCCCCGCCGAGACCGACGTCATCGCCGGCAACATCAAGCCCATCCCAGCCGAGAAGGTCGCGACCGCAATCGTGCGCGGTGTCGATCGCGGGAAGTACTTCATCATCCCGGATGCTCTCAGCAGCTTCTACTTCCGCCTCAAAGGCGTCTGGCCGGAGATCTTCTTCTGGATCGTAGATAGTGACATCAGGAAGGCTCGGAAATCCTGATCCCCTGAGAGTCCAGTGGGCTGGATGACCGATCAGATAGCCCTGCGGAAGTGGATGCCGGCTTTTCGTACGGCTTCGAGCGTGGAGCGTCTTTGATATGCTTGGTAGTGGTTGCCATACTCAATCCTCGGAACATGTCAATAATCGGACGACGGCGGGTACGAACTGCCTGACCGGTGTATCGGTAGGGGGCAGGCAGAACTGATGGATGGCCGATTGGATGAGCTGAGATCGCTGGTTGAGGACAACCAACTCTGGCTTATGCGGAGCGCGCTGGACTACGCACGTCGCCTTGAGTACACCCGATACACCTCTACACTTGAGGAGGCATGGCGCGTCTCCATACAAGGGCTGTCGACATCGCTGCTGGTCGCGGTGCGAGAGCACGGATGGGAGCTTGAAATCCCCTGCGAGGGAGATCTCACGAAGGATCATGCTGCGTCATTCGGCATGATCGAGGCGCAGATGCATCGTTCTCGCGGCGTCACACTGACCCTGTTTCTAGGTCTCATGAAGTATTACTGCCAGGCCTATCTGGATCTGATTTCCGCACGCGTTGTGGACGAGGCGACGCGGTCGCTCTTCACCCATGCGGTGGTTCGCTTCTTTGATCGCATCGAAATCGGGTTCTGCGACGAGTGGACGCGAACGTCTGGAAGCGAGGCGTTGCACCTGCTCGAGGATCGCAATCGCAAGATGACCAACGAGAAGAACAAATACCTGACCATCTTCGACAGTATGCACATGCCCGTCGTTCTCTTCGACTGCAAAGGACGAGTGGACAATGCAAACGCCGCTGCGGCGAGTCTTTTCGGGCTGAGTTCGGGTTCCGGTGCGGCGTATTACTCCGGCACAGGACGCGGTGACCTCTTTGTTCCACTTGCCGAGGACGCCGCGGCCTTCGCAGCTTCACCCGCCACCGAGCTGGCTGTTGAGCGTACGCTCGAGACCAAGGAGGGCACGGGACAGTTCATTGTCAGTTTTAAGCGCATGCTCGATGTTTCGGGTAAATTTACCGGCTTCACGACTGCGCTCACAGACATCTCGCCACAGAAACAGTCAGAGGCGATCTATCGGGCGATGTCTCTGAAAGACGAACTCACAGGACTGAATAATCGTCGTGGGTTCCTTGTCTTGGCGCGACAGCAGGCGGCGCTTGCGGCCCGGTTTAAGGTATGGCTGAGTGTGTTGTTCTTGGATATCGACAACATGAAGGTCATCAACGACGTTCATGGTCACAGCGCCGGAGACCAAGCGCTGCGCGATGTCGCCGACGTCCTCTTTTCGTCGCTACGTACTGCGGACATAGTGGGACGCATGGGCGGTGACGAGTTCGCGGTACTGCTCGTGGGCGGAGAAGACCCGCGCCTCCCGATGCGTCGATTCCGGCGCGCTCTGGTCCAGTTCAATCATCAGGAAGAGCGTCCTTACGCCCTCAGTGTGAGTGTGGGGGGCAGTTCTGCGGCCGCATCGACTGAGGAGTGCGACGTGGAGAAGTTGCTCGCCGAGGCCGACGCGCGCATGTACAAACAGAAACAGCGCCGCCGGGTAGGCCGGTAGCGGTCGGCGACCGGTGAAGCGGTTTGCCGCTCCTCTCGGCACGGTGCTAGACTTCGAAAGTTTCCTGAAGTTATTCGCGGGCGAGGCGAGCGACAAAAACATGCGGCTTACACTCGTCGGCCTGAGCCACAAGACGGCTCCGGTCGAGATTCGAGAACAACTGACCTTCCCGTCGGGATGCCAAGAGGAGGCGCTTTCGCTCCTCACATCAGCCGACGCCGTAAGCGAGGCGGTTATCGTCTCGACCTGCAATCGCACGGAGATCTACGCGGTCACTTCCGCCGCCGATGATGGCCCTGGTGAGATCATCGACTTCGTGTGCCGCTATCATGGGCTCAACCGCGAGGAGATTAGCCGCTACCTCTATGTCTCCGAGGGCGAGGCTGTTGTCCGTCATCTGTTCAGGGTCATCTCGTCGCTGGATTCGATGGTGCTGGGTGAGGCGCAGATTCTGGGCCAGGTGAAGGAGGCCTACGAGTGCTCGTTTGAAGCCGGGGCCAGCCGCAGGGTCTTCAACCGGCTGTTCCGGCAGAGCTTCGAGGTGGGCAAGCGGGTGCGCAACGAGACCGCGATCGGCGAGAACGCCGTCTCGATCAGCTACGCCGCGGTCGAACTCGCGAAGAAGGTCTTCGACTCGCTTGCCGGCCGCACGATCCTGATCCTTGGCGCCGGCAAGATGAGCGAACTGACGGCAAAGCACCTCGTCTCGTGCGGGGCGGCTCAGGTCCTCGTCGCAAACCGCACCTACGAGCGCGCCGTCGAACTCGCCGAGCGCTTTGCCGGCAAGGCCATTCCGTATGACGAACTCTTCGAACGTATGGCCGAAGCGGACATCGTGATCTCCTCGACGGCGGCGACAGAGCACGTCGTCACAAAGGAGCAGATCGCCGCGGTTCGGCGCGCCCGCGGGGCAAACCCGCTGTTCCTCATCGACATCGCGGTGCCGCGGGACATCGACCCCGCCGTCAACGAACTTGCCGACGTCTACCTCTACGACATCGACGACCTCAACGGGGTTGTCTCGGCCAACCTTGAAGAACGCACACGCGAGGCTCATCGGGCCGAGGCGATCGTTGCCGAGGAGTTGCAGGCATTTCGCCGTTGGCTGGAGTCGATGGAAGTCGTTCCCACGATCGCCGAGATCCACTCGAAGGCCGACCGGATCCGCCAAGTTGAGCTCGAGCGCGCGCTGAAGCGCCTCGAGCATCTTAGTGAGCGGGATCTGGCCACGGTAGAGGCGCTTTCCGAGTCCATCGTGACCAAGGTCCTCCACGGGCCCACGCAGCGCCTCAGGAAGGTCGCCGCCGAGAAGGACGGCTACACCTACATCGAGGCCGTGCGGTACCTCTACGGGCTTGACGACAATCCTGAGGGCGGTGCGCCGCATGGCCTCGGTCTGATCCGTCATCTTCTCGGCATGCAGGAGAAGAAGCCCGCCAGTCACAACCTAGGAAACGGAGCGCCGACCGATGGCCACTCGTGACAAGCTCGTGATCGGCACGCGGGGAAGCAAGCTCGCCCTGTGGCAGTCGGAGTACATCAAGGGACTCGTCGAGGAGATCACCGGGCTGCCCGTTGAGATCCGGATCATCAAGACCACCGGCGACAAGATCCTCGACGTGCCGCTGGCCAAGGTGGGCGGCAAGGGGCTGTTCACCAAGGAGATTGAGGTCGAGTTGGCCGCCGGTGCCGTTGACCTCGCCGTGCACTCGATGAAGGACGTTCCCACCGAGCTGCCCGGCGGGCTCGAAATCGCCGCGATGCCGGTGCGAGTCGACCCGCGCGACGCACTCGTCGCGGGCGCCGGCTACAGCGGAGACGACGGGCTTGCGTCGCTGCCCGCCAGCGCCCGCGTGGGGACGAGTTCACTGCGCCGCATCGCGCAGCTGCGGGCGTTGAGGCCCGACGTCGAGATCGTGGACGTGCGCGGCAATCTCGACACCCGCATGCGCAAAGCCGAGACTGGGGAGGTCGACGCCGTCATTCTGGCGGCCGCTGGCATCACGCGGATGGGCTGGGCCGACCGCATCACGCATTACATCTCCTCCGAGCAGATGGTCTCGGCGGTGGGGCAGGGCGCCATCGGCATCGAGATCCGCAGCGACGACGCTTTCATGCGCGAGGTGTGCGCGGGAATCACCGACGAATCCACGTTCGCCTGCGTGACTGCCGAGCGTGTTGTCATGAGCCGCCTCGAGGGCGGCTGCCAGGTGCCGATCGGCGCGAACGCACAGCTCGTGGGCGAGCTGATGGTGATGGATGCCGTCGTGGGTACCGTGAACGGCGACACCATCGTGCGCGCACACGTCGAGGGTCCCGCAGAGGAACCGGTCGCACTGGGCGAGGCGATGGTCGCCGAGCTGCTCGCGGGCGGTGCCGGGCCGATCCTCGAGCAGGTGCGCCTGGCCACCAGTGTCGACGGCCTGCTGGAGACCTAGATGAGAGCCGAGGGCGGCCTCTCGCCCGTACAAGGGCCACTCGCGGGGCGCAGCGTCCTGGTGACCCGCACTCGTCTGCAGGCCGAGACGCTTGCCGAGCGTCTCGAAGCGCTGGGTGCCGAGGTTCTCATGCTGCCGCTTCTCGAGCTCACCGACCCGGTCGAATGGGCTCCGGTTGACCGTGCCATCGCGGAACCCGGGGCTTTCGACTGGATTGTGTTCAGCTCCGCGAACGGGGTCGATGCGCTGCTCGCTCGCATGCACGCGCTAGGAATGGAGCCGACGGCACTGAGTGGTCGCCCGAAGCTGGCAGCCGTGGGCTCGGCGACGGCCGAGCGGATGCGCGAGCACGGACTCGAAGTCGCGCTGGTGCCCGACGACTTTCGCGCCGAAGGCCTCGTGGAGGCGTTCTGCTCGCTGGTGGCCGAGCGTGCCGGTGCTCGCATGCGCGTACTGGTCGCCCGGGCGCTTGAGGCCCGCGAGGTACTGCCTGAGGCCTTGCGCGAGATGGGCTGCGAGGTCGACGTCGTCTCCACCTACCGGACGGTGCCGGTGCCGCCGGATGCGGCGGTCATCGCGCGACTGCAGGGCGGGACGGTCGACGCCGTCACGCTCACGAGCGGCGCAATCGCGCGACGACTTGTCTCCGTGCTCGCCGAGGAGGGCTTCGACGTGGCGGCGGTGCTCGGTGACACGCTCGTCGCGACCATCGGCCCGGTCACGACTGACGCGTTGCGCGAACTCGGCTGCGAAGTGGACGCGGAGGCCAGGGAGGCAACGGTGGAGTCGCTTGTGGACGCCGTGGTGGCAGGGCTCGGGGTTCTGCGGGGGTGACAGACAGTGCGGGAACATTGACAAAGCGTGTGCGCCTCGCCAAACTACTCTCTGCTCTGGCTAGGTTTTCGGGGCGATGTGGGGACGTGGCTCAGTTGGGAGAGCGCTGCCTTCGCACGGCAGAGGTCGGCGGTTCGAATCCGCTCGTCTCCACCATAAATACGCAAGCACCCCTTCGGCCGACGGCCCGAAGGGGTGTTGTTTGTCGTAGAGTATTGCGAGACATCTTATTGGTTGCCGACGACGTGTGACGGTCGGCGAGAGAGGGGCACTACATGGACGATCTCTTGCTTTGGATCAGCACGTATGGGGCGTACATTCAGTTCTTTGTCCAGATCATCTTCTGGATCCTCATCGCAGCTGCCGCATTCTGGGCCGTGGCCGTGTTCAACCGCTATGTCAAGTTCATGACGGGTGCGGATCAGGTCGCGGTTGAAGAGGCCCCCGCTCCGACCACTGTCTCCGTGGACCAGTTCGTCGACTAGGAGTCTTTCAGTGCGCTTTCCAGAATACCGCCCGCGCCGCCTGCGTGCCAACGAGACCATCCGATCGATGGTTCGGGAGAACTCGCTGTCCGCGAGCGACCTCATCTATCCGTTGTTCGTGAAGCCCGGCAAGAGTTTGCGCGACGAGGTCTCCTCCATGCCCGGCGTGTTCCAGCTGTCGCTCGATCAGCTCCCCGCCGAGATCGCCGAGCTCAAAGGGCTCGGCATTCCGGCTGTGATCCTGTTCGGGCTTCCCTCGGCGAAGGACGAAGTCGGCTCAGAAGCGTACGCCGAGCACGGCATCGTGCAGGAGGCGATCCGCGCGATCAAGGCGTACGACCCGGCGTTCTACGTGATCACAGACGTATGCCTGTGCGAGTATACGAGTCACGGTCACTGCGGAGTAATTGACGAAGCCGGTTGTGTCCTCAACGATCTCACACTGGAACTGCTCGCCCGCGAGGCTGTCAGCCATGCCGAGGCCGGCGCCGACATGGTCGCGCCCAGCGACATGATGGACGGCCGGGTCGCCGCGATTCGCTCGGCGCTCGATTCCGAGGGCTTCCAAGACGTGCCGATCATGGCGTACTCGGCGAAGTACGCGAGTGGCTACTATGGCCCGTTTCGCGATGCCGCAGACTCGGCGCCATCGTTTGGGGATCGCCGCGCGTATCAGATGGATCCCGCCAACGCCGAGGAGGCGCTGCGCGAGGTCGCGCTGGATATCGAGGAGGGAGCCGACATCGTCATGGTCAAGCCGGCGCTCGCCTACATGGACATCATCCGTCGGGTGAAGGACGAGTTTGGCTATCCGACGGCGGCCTACAACGTCTCGGGTGAGTATGCGATGGTCAAGGCCGCTGCAGCCAACGGCTGGATCGACGAGGAACGCGTAGTCTTGGAGACGCTTCTGGGTTTCAAGAGGGCTGGTGCAGACATCATCATCACCTACCACGCCAAGGACGCTGCGCGGTGGCTGGCGAAGGGATAGAAAAAGAGCAATGGCAACTGACATCATCATTCACCGGATGCCGATCGTCACGACGTTCGATCCGCCTCCGGGTTACGAGGTCGAGCGCATCATCGGCCCGTGCTGGGGGATCACCGTGCGCAGCCGCAGCGTGCTGGGGACGACGTTCGCCGGGTGCCAGACGTTCTTTGGCGGCGAGATCACCATGTTCACCGAGCTTGCGAACGGAAGCCGCAACGAGGCCATGAACCGGCTTGAGTCGCATGCCATGCAGATGGGCGCCAACTGCGTACTCGCGATGCGCTTCGACTCGAGCGAGATCATGCAGAGCGCCAACGAGATCGTCGCGTACGGCACGGCTGTGGTGATCCGACCGATCGCGCAGTGAGCCGGATTCCGGAACGTACCGCTCGGCGGATCGCTTCTGCTGCCCGCCGGGCGCATGCGTTCCACCGGTTCGCGCATCATCCGCTCTGCGCGGCTTACGAGCACGAGGTTTTCCGGCTGGGACGCCGGATGCGGCTCTGCCGCGGATGTACGTTGGGCATCGCGGGTGGCGTTGTCGGGCTGGTTGCGGGTTTCCTTCTGGCCCCCCCGCCCCCGGTTGCCTTGGCTGCAGCGATCGCTTTCGGCGCGGCGTTCGCTCTGATGCCACTTCGCCGGTTGCCGCCGAGAAGATCGTGACACGCTTCGTGCCGGCGGCGCTGCTCGCGTTTGCCGCGGCGCAAGGAGCGCGCAGGATCGATCTCATCGGCGTCGGGCTCGTGCTGGTGACCGGCGCGCTGGTTGTGGCCGGACTGCGGATGCATTGGCGGCGCGGGCCGTGGCGCAAACCGTGTGAGATGTGTGCGGAGGGGCTTGACGGCCCTGTGGTGTGCTCGGGCTTCCGGCGGCAGCTGTCGCGGGAACGCGCATTTGTGAGACTGTCGGCGAGATGGCTCGCGGAAGAGCCGATAGCCCGTGAGGAGACACGAACATGATGGCTGACAACGTCGGCAACGCCGATGCCCGTCCGGACCTCGATCTCGAGCAGGAACTCGCCGATGCCGAGGCCGGTTGCGGCCAGGCCGCGGTCGGGATTCCGATGGGCGATCCCGGCGCCCACCCTGCGGGCATGCCGCGCCAGCGCCACGGTGGGGCGCGTTCGGTCGGCTTCCGGCCAGGCGGCGGCGCGGCGGCGCTCGCGTATGAGGCGCGCACCGGCATCAAGGCCCCGCGTATCATCGCGTGGGAAATCACCCGCTCGTGCAACCTTTCCTGCGCGCACTGTCGCGCGTCGGCGGAGTTCGGCGCCTATGCGGGCGAACTTTCACTCGACGAGATCAAGGCGACCATCGACGACATCGTGACGATCTCCAACCCGATCATCATCCTGACCGGCGGCGAGCCGCTCATGCGACCCGACATCTGGGAAATCGTCGACTATGCGCAGGCCGCCGGCGCGATGCCAGTCATCGGCACCAACGCCACCCTTATCACCGACGAGATCGCGGGCCAGATGGCCGCCCACGGCATCCCGCGCATCTCGGTCTCCGTCGACTTCCCCTCGGCGAAGGAGCACGACGCGTTTCGCGGCGAACCCGGCTGCTTCGACGCCACTATCGAGGGCATCCGCCGAGCGAAGCGCGCCGGCGTGGGCGTTCAGATCAACATGACCGTCACCACCCTCAACGCCGACAAGGTCGAGGCCGTCCACGACCTCGCCGAGGCACTCGGCGTGGACGCGTTCCACATCTTCATGCTGGTGCCGACCGGCCGCGGCAGCGACCTGCTCGACAAGGAGCTCCCGCCCGAGGAGTACGAGCGCGTACTGCGCTGGGCCTACGAGCGCCAGAAGACCTCGCCTTTGCACTTCAAGCCCACCGACGCGCCTCACTACTACCGCATCATCCGCCAGCTCGCCAAGGCCGAGGGCAAGCAAGTCACGCGGGAGGAGTACGGGCTCGACGCGATGACGCGCGGGTGTCTCGGCGGCATCACATTCTGCTTCATCTCGCATACGGGCGACGTGCAGCCGTGCGGGTACTTCGACATGCAGCTCGGCAACGTGAAGGAGCAGCCGTACTCGCGGATCTGGACGGAGTCTCGCGTCTTCTCCGAGCTGCGCGACTATTCGCTGCTAAAGGGCAAGTGCGGCGCGTGTGAGTACAAGGCCGTGTGCGGCGGGTGCCGGGCACGTGCGCTTGAAGTGACCGGCGACTACCTTGCCGCCGAGCCGTACTGCATCTACGAACCGCCGGGCTGGCGCGAAACGGTATAATGCGGCGGCACGCAATGCGCACGCATGCGCCAACCTGCCGATAGGACCGCATCATGCTCCACACCAAGTCATCCACGCTTTTCGCCACCGCCCAGAATGTCATTCCGGGCGGTGTGAACTCGCCTGTGCGCGCATTCCGTTCAGTCGATGCCGAGCCGGTCTTCTACGACCACGCCAAGGGCAGCCGTGTGTGGGACGTCGATGGGAACGAGTACGTCGACTTCGTCGGCTCGTGGGGGCCGATGATCCTGGGGCACGCACCCGAGGCGGTGCTTGACGCTGTGCGCACGCAGCTCGGCAAGGGAACGAGCTTCGGAGCGCCCTGTGCCCTCGAGGTCGAAATGGCCGAGAGGCTCGTGGAGGTAGTGCCGTCCATCGAGATGGTGCGAATGGTCTCCTCGGGGACCGAGGCTACGATGAGCGCGATCCGCCTTGCGCGCGGCTTCACGGGGCGGGAGAGGTTCATCAAGTTCGACGGCAACTACCATGGCCACTCCGACGCGCTTCTTGTCGCGGCGGGATCGGGCCTGGTCACGCTCGGGATCCCGTCGACGCCGGGCGTCACGCACGGCGCGGCCAAGGACACGATCGTGCTGCCGTACAACGATCTCGGCCCGGTTGAGGCGACTCTTGCCGACGAAGGCGAGCGGATCGCCGCGATCATCGTGGAGCCCGTTGCCGGCAACATGGGAGTCGTGGCGCCCGCACTAGGATTTCTCGAGGGCTTGCGCCGGCTGTGCGACCGCTACGGCGTTGTGCTGATCTTCGACGAGGTCATCAGCGGCTTCCGCGTGGCTCTCGGCGGGGCGCAGGAGCTCTACGGCGTGACGCCGGATCTGACCACGCTCGGCAAGATCATTGGCGGAGGTTTCCCCGTGGGCGCCTTCGGCGGGAAGGCCGAGATTATGCGTCACCTCGCGCCGCTTGGCAACGTCTACCAGGCAGGCACGCTCTCGGGTAACCCAATCGCAATGGCGGCCGGCCTGGCCATGATCGCCGAGCTTTCGCGCCCGGGTGTCTATGAAGAGCTCGATCGCAAGGGCGCCCGCCTCGCACGCGGACTCTGTCACGCAGCTGAGGCTGCGGGCGTGACTGCGTGCTGCAATCGTGTCGGTTCGTTGTCGACGATGTTCTTCACCGACGCCAATGTGGTTGACTGGGCGAGCGCATCCACGAGCGACACCGGCCTCTACGCTGCATGGTTTCGCGGCATGCTGGATCGCGGCTACACGATCGCGCCCAGCCAGTATGAAGCGTGTTTCGTCTCGCTGGCTCACACTGACGAAGAGATCGACGGGTTTATTTCGGCTGCGCGCGAAGTGCTCGCGGCAATCTAAGGAGGACGTTTCAAAGTGAAAGCGATCATTCCTGCCGCAGGCCTGGGCACGCGCTTCCTGCCGGTCACAAAGTCGCAGCCCAAAGAGATGCTGCCCGTCGTCGACAAGCCGGTCATCCAGTACGTCATCGAAGAGGCCGTCAGCGGCGGTGCCAGCGAGATTCTGATCGTGACCGGCCGAGGCAAGCGTGCGATTGAGGACCACTTCGACCGCTCTGTCGAGCTTGAAGTCGAGCTCGAAGCCGTAGGCAAGTTCGAGGAGTTGGCGACGGTGCGCGCGATCTCGGAACTCGCCGAGGTCTTCTACGTGCGGCAGAAACAGCCGCGCGGCTTAGGTCACGCTGTCATGTGCGGCGCGCCGATGACCGACGACGAGCCGTTCTTCGTCCTGCTCGGCGACATGCTTGTGCCTGAAGGGGCGATACTGCCCAAGCTGCGCGAGGTCTATGATCGCACCGGCGGCAGCGTGATTGCGGTCATGGAGGTGCCTCGGGAGAAGGTCAGCAGCTACGGCGTCATTGCCGGCGAGCAGGTCGCCGACGGCGAGTGGCGCGTTACCGGCCTCGTTGAAAAGCCCTGCGTCGAAGATGCGCCGAGCAACCTTGCGATCTTCGGGCGTTACCTGCTCACTCCGGCGTTGATGAAGATCCTGCCGACGATAAAACCGGGCCGTGGCGGAGAGATCCAGCTTACTGACGCGCTGGTGGAACTGCTCAAGCATGAGCCGATCCACGCAGTCGTGGTCGCGCCCGATGCGGGATACGACACGGGCAACGTGCTTTCGTGGCTGGAGGCCAATATCGCGCTCGCGTTGAAGAATGAAGAGTACGGTCCGGCGCTCAGGGCGAGCCTCATGCTGATGCGCAGTCAGGGGCGGTAGCTGAGGTGACTGTGTCCCTATTGCGGAGAGTCACGCGGCTGTATGAGCGCAACGGTGAACAGATACGGTTCCTGATTGTCGGTGTCTGGAACACAGCCTTCTCTGTCGGCGTGTTATGGCTGCTGGATCACTTCATTAGCTATGATGCTCATAGTCTCTTTCAGAAGGAAGCAGTACTCCTTCTCAGCTGGGTGATCGCCGTTACCCAGAACTTCTTCACATTCAAACTGCTCGTCTTCCGTACGAAAGGTCACTGGCTTCGCGAATATCTGAGAATGTACGTCACGTACAGCCTTACGTTCTTGGTCCAATCAGTCGTGACTCTCGCTATCTCGCAGGTGTTCCATCTCTCCGTGTTCTGGGCAAACCTGCCCACGATTGCTATCGTGACTATCTTCAGTTACTTGGGACACAAGTACTTCACTTTCCGGCATCGTCATGTGATCGAGGCTCTTGATGCCGGCGAAGTATTCGAGACTCAAGAATGATGAATGAAGCGGACGACAGGCTGTTGACCGGTCTGTTTCGGTACGATGACCTCCGCGGTCTATGCGCGGGTCATGAATCTGCGAGGAGCATCAGTTGACAGACGAAAGAAGCAAGGCTTTGCACGCAGTCATTCTTGCGGGGGGTAGTGGCTCTCGTTTCTGGCCGCTTTCGCGCGAGATGAACCCGAAGCAGATGCTGTCCGTCTTCGGCGGCGTCAGTCTCATGACGCGCGCGGTGCGGCGGATCATGCCGTACACAGCGTGTGACGCCGTGCACGTCGTGACAGGAGAGAGGCTCTTCGACGAGATTCGGAATCACCTCAAAGCACAGCCGGAACTGGACCATCTCGAGATCGACTACCTAGTCGAGCCACTCGCCCGCAATACCGCACCGGCGGTTGCGTTAGCTGCCGCGGTGCTTGTGGAGCGGGATCCCGAATCCATCATGATCATGTTACCTTCAGATCACTTACTCGAAGACAGTGAGCTGTGGCGCAACACCATCGAAGCTGCAACGAACCTTGCGGCTACGGGTAGGATGGTCACGATCGGCCTCAAACCTTCGAGACCGGAAACCGGCTACGGCTATATCCATGCGGGCGAAGAGCTCGCCGACAGTAGAGTCGGCGCGGTGTGCGGCCATTTGGTTCTGGCATTCATCGAGAAACCCGACAGGAATTCCGCAGTTGGATTCGTCGCCGACGGAGGCTATCTCTGGAACTCAGGCATGCTGGTCGCGAAAGCTGCGGTGATACTGGCCGAACTCGAAGCGGCAGGGGATGCCGCTTGCACTCATGAGTCGGCTGACGGACGCAGGATCGCCGATGTCGCTCGGCAGTTGGCGGCGATGTCGCCCACTGAATGGCTGACGGACGCGGGACGCGCGCTCTACGGATCGTTGCCCGCAGTGCCATTCGACAAGGCCGCACTTGAGGTGTCTTCGAATGTGGCGGTGGTGCCCACTGCCCTGGACTGGTCGGACGTGGGCTCTCTGCTGTCGATCGAGAAACTAGGCGAGACCGACAGTCGTGGCAACATCTTGGTGGGTCGCGCATATGATGTGGACTCCCACGACACGCTGGTGTACTCGGCCGATCGTCTTGTGGCCACACTCGGCCTTGAGGGCGCGATCGTGGTCGACACGGCCGACGCCACACTGGTCGCTTCAAAGGACCGGGTCCAGGACGTGCGCCTGATCGTCGACATGCTGAAGGCGGCTGGGGCCGAGGAAATCACCACTTCCCGTTCGTCCTTGCGCCCGTGGGGGAGCTGGACTCTGCTCATGAAGTGCGAGGGCTTCCAGATCAAGTCGATTGACGTGTTGCCGGGCAAGCGGCTTTCTGTCCAGAGCCACACACGTCGCGCGGAGCACTGGATCGTCATCGCCGGAGAAGCTCGGATCCTGCGTGGTGACGCGGACATCGTGCTGCGTGCGAACGAATCGGTGTATCTTCCGGTAGGAATCGTCCATCGCATGGAGAACTGCGGCACCGTGCCGCTCAAGGTCATCGAGGTCGCTGTGGGAGAGTACCTAGGAGAGGACGACATAGTTCGCTACTCTGATGACTACGGGCGCTAGGGAAGGACTCAACCAATGAAGGTCGTCATTCTTGCGGGTGGACTGGGCACGAGGCTCTCTGAAGAGACCAATCTTCGTCCCAAACCGATGGCCGAGATCGGCGAGAAACCGATGCTCTGGCACATCATGAAGATCTACAGCCACTACGGCTTCAACGAGTTCGTCGTGTGTCTGGGCTACAAGGGCTACCTCATCAAGGAGTACTTCTCCAACTACTTCCTACACAACTGCGATGTGACGTTCGACATGCGTACGAACGAAATGTCGGTTCATCAGAATGTGAATGAGCCATGGAAAGTCACGCTGGTAGACACCGGTGCCGAGACGATGACGGGCGGACGCGTCAAGCGCATCCAGCCCTATGTCGACGGTGAGACGTTCATGCTCACATACGGTGACGGCGTCGCCGATGTCGACATCTCGGCGCTCCTGCGGTTTCACTCAGCTTCCGGGAGGGCGGCCACCCTTACCGCAGTTCAGCCGCTCGGCAGGTTTGGTGCACTTGACGTCGAAGATGACACAGTCCAAGCGTTCCGTGAGAAACCACTTGGCGATGGGGACTGGATCAACGGGGGTTTCATGGTGCTTCAGCCGAGTGTTTTTGATCGCATCGCCGATGATTCGACGGTCTTCGAGCAAGAGCCGCTGCAGTCGCTCGCGCGTGATGGGCAGCTTGGTGCGTTTCGACACACCGACTTCTGGCAGCCCATGGACACCCTGCGAGATAAGATGCTGCTCGAGAAGCTGTGGTTGTCCGGCGAAGCGCCATGGAAGGTGTGGTAGGCGTGGAGGCATCGCTCTTCGCAGGCGTGTTTTCCGGTCGCCGCGTTCTAATCACCGGTCATACCGGGTTCAAGGGTTCGTGGCTTACGGAGTGGTTGCTCGGCTTGGGAGCCGATGTGACAGGCTATGCGCTGGAGCCGCCAACAAACCCCAGCTTGTTCGATGAGCTTGGGCTTGCCGGGCGAATCAATCACGTCATCGGTGATGTTCGCGATCTGCCTCACTTGGCGCGCGTCCTCGAGTCGACGCGTCCCGAGTTCGTATTCCATCTTGCGGCGCAGCCGCTGGTGAGGTTGTCATACGAGGAACCGGTTGCGACCTACGAGACAAACGTCATGGGCACTGTCAATGTGCTGGAGGCGATTCGTGGCTGCGAGAGTGTTCGGGTAGCGATCGTCGTCACCTCCGACAAGTGCTACGAGAATCGTGAGACCGGCCAGGCATATCGCGAGGACGACGCAATGGGCGGCTTCGACCCCTACAGCTCCTCAAAGGGCTGTGCCGAACTTGTGGTCGCAGCCTATCGGCAGTCGTTCTTCGGACCGAACTCGGACGTCAGGTTGGCGACGGTTCGGGCGGGCAACGTCATCGGGGGCGGGGACTGGGCATGCGATCGGATCGTGCCCGACTGCGTGCTGGCTTTACAGGCAGGCGAGCCGATTGTGGTGCGCAATCCGGATGCGGTGCGTCCGTGGCAGCATGTTTTGGAACCACTCTCGGGGTATCTGCACCTTGCGAGCCTGATGTGGTTCGGAGACTGCGCGTACGATGGTGCGTGGAACTTTGGACCCGAGGAGCGGGGTACCGTTCCGGTGTGGCGTGTGGTGGATGCCATGATCGCCAGCTGGGGATCGGGGTCGTGGCTGAGCCCTGAGCCGAAGGGTAGTCAACCGCATGAGGCAAAACTCCTTGCGCTTGATATCGGGAAAGCGCAGAAGCTGTTGGGTTGGCACCCTCTCTATGCCATCGAGCGGACTTTTTGGGTCACAAGCTCGTGGTACGCTGCACGCCATACCGGTGCGAGTGTTAGCACGCTCACCGATGCAGATATAGCCTCATACATCGATGAGGCCGTGCGTTCCGGCGCTGCGTGGGCCCGTTCGGACTCAGACATTTCGGAAAGCGAGTTAGCACAGTGAGCGATACGATGCGCGCGCAGCAGTTGCGTGGCGAGATTCTTGCCAAGGCGGCGGAGTACTACACCGAGGCTTTTGGCGCCGATGCCACCTTCGAGCCCGGTTCATCACGCGTGCCATATGCGGGTCGCGTGTTCGATGAGCGCGAGATCGTAAGCCTGGTCGACTCCTCGTTGGATTTCTGGCTCACCTATGGACGCTTTTCCCAGCAATTCGAGGAAGATCTCGCTGCGTTTCTCGGCCTGAAGCACTGCTTCCTTGTGAACTCTGGTTCATCGGCGAACTTGCTGGCGTTCTCGGCACTGACATCGCCGAGGCTCGAGGAAAGGAGAATCGAGCGCGGCGATGAGGTCATCACGGTTGCAGCCGGATTCCCCACCACAGTCGCTCCGATCGTGCAGTTCGGCGCTGTGCCGGTGTTTGTCGACGTGGTGCTTGAGACAGGCAACGTAGATGCCACGCTGCTAGATGCGGCGCTATCGTCGCGCACGAAAGCAGTGATGCTGGCTCATACACTCGGCAATACGTTCGACATCGATGCTGTTGTCGCCTTTTGTGAGCGGAACGGCCTGTGGCTCATCGAGGACAACTGCGACTCGCTCGGGTCGAAGTATCGTGACCGTTATACAGGATCGTTTGGGCATATCGGCACGTCGAGCTTCTATCCGCCGCATCACATGACTATGGGTGAGGGCGGCGCCGTCTACACCGACGATGACGAGCTTGCCGCGATCGTGCTCGCGATGCGCGACTGGGGGCGCGACTGCATCTGCCCGTCCGGCGTGGACAACCGTTGCGGAAAGCGATTCAACCAGCAGTTCGGGACGCTTCCACGTGGCTATGACCACAAGTACGTCTATTCCGAGTTTGGCTATAACCTGAAAGTGTCCGACATGCAGGCTGCGGTTGGAGTGGAGCAGCTCAAGAAGCTGCCCGCCTTCATCGATGCGCGTCGCCGAAACTTCGATACGCTTACAGATCTCCTACAACCGGTTCGAGATGCGTTGATCCTGCCGCAACCCACGCCCGGCGCCGAGCCGAGCTGGTTCGGCTACCTCATGACGGTTCGCCAGGGTTCCGGTGTTTCGCGCGACGCGCTTGTGGCCGCGCTGGAGAAGGCGCGCGTGCAGACGCGCATGCTGTTTGCGGGCAACATGACCCGACAGCCCTGCTTCGATCATATGCGAGCGAGCGGGACCGGCTATCGCATCGTCGGTGAGCTCACGAACACGGATCGCATCATGAACGATGCGTTCTGGATCGGAGTGTATCCGGGGATGACGGATGAGATGCTGAGATACATGGCGGATACGATCATAAGGAGCATCGGGCTATGAGAATGCGTGTCGCGGACTACCTGACCGATGCACTCTACCGAGCGGGCGGGGAGACGATCTTTCTCGTCACGGGCGGTATGATCATGCATCTGACAGACGCGCTGTTGGTGCACCCCGCCCAGAAATGGATCTCGTGCCACCACGAACAAGCTGCGGTCATGGCTGCGGATGCCTATGGGCGCCTCACGAACAAACTGGGTGTCGCCTACGTAACGGCCGGCCCGGGAGCACTGAACACTCTGACCGGTGTGGTAGGAGCCTACATCGACACGGCCCCCGTGATCATCGTAGCGGGCCAATCGAAGGTATCCCAAGCGAAGATCACCGGACCGCGGCAGTTTGCGCTTCAAGGGTTCAACACGTTGCCGCTTATGGAGCAGGTGACGAAGTACGCTGTGATGCTTGACGATGTGGCGACGGTTCGTTCAAGCGTAGAGCACGCCATCTGGGAAGCCACCCACGGGAGGGTAGGCCCCGCTTGGATCGAGTGTCCCGTTGACCTGCAGGGGACGATGTTCGATCCAGAGGAGTATCCAGGGTTCGTTCCCCCTGATTCGGAGTTGGCGACGCAGTCCGAGTTGGCGGCGGCGGTGGCACGGGTTGCCGAGGCACTCAAGTCAAGCCAACGTCCGCTCATACTGGCGGGTGCGGGCGTACGCGCAGCGGGTGCAGTCGATGACCTGCTCGGCTTGGTGCACAGAGTTGGAATTCCGGTGGTGACTTCGCGTTTGGGCATGGATCTGATCGGGTTCGAGGATCCGCTTTTTGTTGGTCGTCCCGGCACATACGGAGATCGTCCGGCCAACTTCGCGGTACAGAACTGCGATCTCCTGCTCACTATCGGGTGCCGCATGGCTCTCGGACTTGTTGGCTACGACTTCGAGTCATTCGCACCGAATGCGCTCAAGATCATGGTCGATGTCGACGAACTGGAGCTCGACAAGCCGTCGGTTGTACCGGATATCCCAATTCATGCTGACGCCGCGGAGTTCTTGCGCTTCTTGAGGTCATCGCTGGGTGACTGGAGTCTCGAGAACCACGCTTGGGTAACTCGAACTCAGAAGTGGAAGAAACGCTATCCGGTGGATTTACCCGAGTACAAAACTGAGACCGAGGGAGTCAACTCCTACCATTTCACCCGGATGCTTTCCGATCAACTTGGGCCCGATGCAATCTGTGTCCTTGATACCGGTTCCTGCTTTCATGTGTGGGCTCAAGCTTTTCGAGTCAAGGAGGGGCAACGCCATATCATTACAGGTGGGCTTTCGACAATGGGATACATGCCGGCCGTGATGGGTGCCGCTTCTGCGGCAGATGGCCACGAAGTGTACTGCGTTACCGGGGACGGTTCCATCCAAATGAACCTGCAGGAGTTGCAGACCATCCGGCACAACAATTTTCCGGTGAAACTGGTGGTGTTCAACAACAATGGCTACTTGTTGATTCGCCACACGCAGGGAAACTTCATGGATGGACGTCTGATCGGCGAAGGGCCCGAAACAGGCGTGAGCTTCCCGGCATTTGAGGACGTCGCGTCGACCTACGGGATGCGATACATGCGTATCGACAGTGAGTCCGGCCTTGAGGCGGGTATCGCCCAACTAGTGGCGTCAGAAGGCCCCATCATATGCGAGGTCATGACGCCTTCACGGCAGCTTCTGATACCTCGTGTGGCTTCCAAGCAACTTGAAGATGGGACGATGATATCGATGCTGTACGACGACATGTTTCCTTTCTTGGATCGAGACGAGTATGAGGAGAATCAGGCTCGTGACTGATGGATCTCGGAAGCTGAGAGTTGCGATCCTCGGCAGCGGAAACATCGGTTCCGATCTGCTGAGCAAGGTCATGCGCTCCGATCTACTGGAATGCACACTCTTCATCGGCCGCAACTTCGCTTCGAAGGGCATGGTTCGTGCGGCGTCGCTCGGGGTTCCCGTTTCCGATCAGAGCATTGATGCGCTGGTGCGAAACCCGGGGGTTTGTGACCTCGT
The DNA here is from genome assembly GCA_013336165.1 of Coriobacteriia bacterium. Lineage (NCBI taxonomy): Bacteria > Bacillati > Actinomycetota > Coriobacteriia > Coriobacteriia bacterium. The sequence goes on along the minus strand of JAAXUF010000005.1, from coordinate 43,932 downwards.
GTTTGACGCCACCTCTGCTCTGAGCCACACGCAGCACGCGGCCATCCTTGAACAGATCGGAATGGCGGTCATCGACTTGACGCCGTCCAACATCGGTCGGATGTGCATTCCGGCGGTGAATCTCGAGGAGTGCCTCGCCGAGCAGAACGTGAACATGGTGACGTGTGGCGGGCAGGGATCCATACCTCTCGCCCGGGTGATCGGAAACGTCTGCGGAGGCGTGGAGTACATAGAAGTCGTTTCGCAGATCGCATCCCGCAGCGCCGGCCCAGCGACGCGGGTCAATATCGACGAGTACATTGGCACCACGGAGAGGGGCATCCGGCAGTTCAGTGACTGTCTGCGCACCAAAGCGATCCTCAACCTCAATCCTGCCAATCCGCCAGTCAATATGCAGGTGAGCGTGCTGGCGCTCGTCCGCGAGCCAAACCTCGAGCGTCTGGGGGCGGAGATCGACGCGATAGTGAAGCGGATTCAAACCTACGTTCCCGGCTACGCCCTGATCGTTCCGCCGATGCTGGAGAATGGCCGATTGTTCATGATGGTTGGCGTCCGAGGTCGCGGCGACTATCTCCCGGCCTATGCCGGCAACCTTGATATCATCAATTGTGCTGCGATCGCCGTCGCCGAAGGTCACGCTCGGCTGCTTGGCGATTCGGCCATGCCGATGGCTCCAGGATTGCGCGAAGGGGGTGGTACCACATGAAGAAGCGGCTGCTGATCACCGATGTGTCGCTCAGAGATGGCTCTCATGCGGTAGCCCATCAGTTGACCGCGAAGCAGCTTGCGGACCACGCTGCTGCCGTCGAGGCGGCACACGTTCCCGTCGTAGAGGTGGGTCACGGCAACGGTCTCGGCGCATCATCCTTGCAGCTCGGTGAGAGCTTGCTCGGCGACCTGGACATGCTTCGAGTCGTGCGCGAGCAGCTGACCACGGCGCGTATGAGCATCCACGTGATTCCGGGGTTTGCAACCATTGGACGGGATCTGCGCGCAGCGATCGATGTCGGCGTGGACATTATTCGCGTCGCGGCGCATTGCACGGAGGCCGATATCACCGAGCGCCACATTACCTTCGCCCGCGAGCAGGGCAAGGAGGTCTATGGCGTCCTGATGATGAGCCATATGGCCTCAAAAGAGGTCCTGCTCGAAGAGGCGCTCAAGATGGAAGCGTATGGCGCCGAAGGTGTGGTGCTGATGGATTCTGCCGGTGCATATCTCCCTGTCGATGTTCGCGACAAGGTTCGCCACCTGTGTACCGGGCTTTCCATTCCCGTGGGATTCCACGCACACAACAACCTTGGGCTGGCGATTGGCAATTCACTGGTAGCGGCGGAGTCGGGGGCATACATCCTTGATGGGGCGATCCGGGGATTCGGCGCCGGGGCTGGCAATGCGCAACTGGAGGCGTTGGTGGCGGTCATGGAGAAAGCAGGGTACGAGACAGGAATCGACCTCTACGGAATCCTCGATGCCGGAGACAGAGCGCAGGAAGGACTTCTTGCAGTGATGCCGACCACGACATCGACGTCGATCATGTCGGGACTGTCTGGTGTGTTCTCCGGCTTCTTGAAGCCGGTCAATCGCATCGCCGCCGAGTACGGCGTAGACCCACGCGATGTGTTCTTTGAACTCGGCCGGCGCGGTGTCGTTGCCGGCCAGGAAGATCTCATCCTTGAGGTTGCCCAAGCTTTGGCTCAACAGAGAGGTGGACGTGATGTCTGACCTGTCTTACGGGGGGGCTGCATCAGTGCGTGAGGATTGTCGGGCTGCCCTCGCTACCTATGCACGTCAGCTAAGGCCACTGGCAGGTGAGAGGGTGCTTGTCACCGGCGGTACTGGATTCATGGGTGCTTGGCTGGCTTGGATGATATCGGTGTTGAACGACGACTATGATTTTGGCATCGATCTGATGCTGCTTTCGCCACACGCACGTGAGTTCAAGACGCGCATCCCTGAACTCGCGGGAAGAGCCGACATTACGTTCATCGAGCGCGACGTGTGCGATATCACTGCTCTCCCCGCCGACGTGCACTACGTCATTCATGCGGCGGGAAACCCCGATAGCCGAGTTCATGCGAGCGACCCCTTGCGCACCATGAGTGTGATCGCCGACGGGACCAGGGCGCTGCTCGATGCGGTGATCGAGCAGTCCAACGTGAAGTCGGTGCTCATGGTCAGTTCCGGCCTCGTGTACGGTGGGCAGCCGCTTGAAGTGGCCGCAGTGTCCGAGTCCTATCGCGGCGGTCCCGAGTGCAATACCATCGCGTCAGTCTACGCAGAGTCAAAGCGGTTCGCGGAGACGGCGAGCGCGGCGTATTGCAGTCAATACAAGTTGCCCATCGTCACCGCGAGGCCATTCGCCTTCATCGGCCCGTACCAACTCCTCGACAAGCCGTGGGCCGTGAACAACTTCATACGAGACGCAATCCATGGCGGGCCGATCCGGATTCTCGGCAACAGCGAGACCGTTCGCAGCTACATGTACCCTTCGGATATGGCTGTCTGGTTGCTCGCGATCTTGGTGAACGGAGTGCCGGGCACCGCGTATAACGTGGGGAGTCCGAACGGAGTGACGTTGGGGAGGCTTGCGGACACGATTGCCGCAAGGTTCTCATCTCCGCCTGAGGTTGTGTTTCGGGCAGTCGGCGATCAGCGGCCGTCTCGGTTCGTCCCCGACATCTCGCGGGCGAAGGACCTTGGCCTCGAGCTGACCGTGGGGTTGGAGGATGCGCTCGCCCGCAGCATCGCATGGCACTCCGCGCGCGCAAGGGCATGACGGTGCACAAAAAGCGTGTGGCGATTCTGGGTGCGACAGGGCATGTGGGGAAGTGCCTCGTCGAGTCCATGTCGGCCGACGCTCGGTACGATGTCGTAGCAGTCGCTCGGGATTCCTCCAAACTCGAGACGTACCTGGCTTCTCTGCCCAATGCCGGGACTCGAGAATGGTGTACTTTCGATGGCCTTGAGGATGGCGACTACGACGCGATAGTGAACTGTGTTGGGGAGGGAAGTCCCGCTGTCTTGACGAGGAACGCCGGACGGGTTTTCGAACTGACCCAGAGCTTCGACGCACTCGTCATGCGCTATCTTGACACCCATCGGGATGCGCGTTGTGTCTGTTTCAGCAGCGGTGCAGCGTACGGGGGTGGCTTCGCTCGGCCGGCTACAGAGGACAGCATGTCGGGGTTTGCCGTGAATCGCATCCAGGCTTCGGATGCGTACGGGGTGGCCAAGTTCGCCTCGGAAGCGAGGCATCGCTCCGCTTCCGACCATGCAATCGTCGACTTGCGCCTTTTCGGCTTCTTCTCGCGCCATATCGATCTGTCTCGGCGATACTTCATGAATGATGTTGCCGCCGCCATCAGCGGCGATAGGTTGCTCCGCTCAGGAGAATCGAACATCGTCCGCGACTACGTGGCCCCGTCAGATTTGGCCGATCTCGTTGCGTCGGTACTGGAGGCGGACCCCCGCAACGATGTGTTTGACGTCTACAGTGCCTCCCCAGTGTCGAAGTTCGAAATACTGGAGGACTTCGCGCAGCGCTATTCCCTCAGTTACTGCATCGATGCAGACCTCGATGTTTCGTCTGCGACCGGCGCGAAATTCAACTACTACTCGACCAATCGGCGCGCTGCGCAACTCGGCTATACTCCGCAGTACACCTCGCTCGAAGCGCTGCGGCACGAGATGGATGCCGTACTCAAGCGGCAGGAACGGAGATAGCCAAGTGCCAGAGTCCGAGAACCGCATGCTCATCAGCGTGGTCACACCCGCATACAACGAAGAGGGCAACATTGCGACCCTTGCCAGTCGTCTCCAGGCTGTCTTTGCAGAGAATGCGAGATATGACTTCGAAGTGATTGCTGTCGAGAATGGCTCCTCGGACGATACATTCGCTCGGCTCCTGGACGTGCATTCACAGGACCAACGCTTCAAGATCGTGCGCCTATCTCGCAACTTCGGAGCCGACGGAGGGGTATCGGCGGGACTTGCGCGCGCAAGCGGCGACGCCGCGGTGATCATGTGTGCTGACCTGCAGGACCCGCCGGAGCTGATCACCGAGTTTATCGCTGCGTGGGAGAACGGCTATGAGAACGTCTATCAGATTGTTACCAAGCGGGAGGGCACGGGGATTCTGCGCCGCATCAACTCTCAGGTATTCTACTGGCTGATCAACGCTATGACGGGTGGCCTCTTTCCACGGAACGTGTCCGATTTCAGACTCGTGGATCGACGGGTCTACGAAACGATCAATGCGATGCATGAGCACAATCGATTCATGCGCGGGATGTTCTACTGGGCCGGGTTCAAGTCGTGCGGAATCGAGCATGCCCGGGCGCCGCGTTTTGCCGGCCGCACGAAGGCCACAACACGCACGGTCTTCCAGCTTGCAGTCAAGGGTATCCTGTCTTACTCGTATGTTCCGCTCCGACTCATTACCTATGCGGGCGCGATCGTATCGGTCCTATCATTTGTATTCCTAGCTGGTATCGTCATTCGCGCGTTGTTCTGGGGCGTGCCATTTGCCGGATACGGATCGATCATGGGTGTAATGCTCCTCATGTTCGGAGTTGTGATCATGATGCTCGGTGTAGTCGCCGAGTATATCGGCCTCATCTACGAAGAGGTCAAACAACGTCCGAACTTCGTGGTCAGCGAGGAAGTCGGGTTGCCCTAGTGGATGACAGCTGCTCGCGGACGTTTGCGTGGCGGGGTCGGCTCTCCGATATCGCTTCTGGTCTAGTTGTGGCGGCCGGTAGTCTCGCAGTAGCCCTCCGTGTATTGCACGTTACTTTGGAGAACCTTCGGGTGCCCTTCGCCTATGGTGGCGATGCCGTCTTCACGGGAGCGCTGATCAAAGGGCTCATTGAGGGCGGCAGCTTCATGTCAAACTCAGCTACCGGCATGCCCGGCGGCACTTACATGTATGACTATCCTTCATCTGACGGCATACATGTTCTCTTGCTCCGGTTGATCGGGCTCCTGACTCGCGATTATGCCGTGACGATGAACCTCTATTACTTGCTTGGATTCCCGCTCGCTGCTCTCACGGCGTATGTCGCACTACGGCTGATGAAGGCTTCACGGTTGCCGGCTATGACAGCGGCCATTCTATACTCGGTGCTTCCCTTCCACTTCATGCGAGGGGAAGCCCACTTCTTTCTTTCCCAGTACTGGATCGTCCCCCTCGCGGTTCTACTCTGTGTCTGGCTGGTGCAAGGCCAGCAGATTCTATTCGCGGAGACTGGGAGTTGGGCTCCGCATTGGCGTAATGCCCGGGTTTGGGGAGCGCTGACAGTCGCGCTCATGGTTGGGCAGAGTGGAATCTACTACGCCTTCTTTACCTGTTTCCTTCTCCTTGTTGCAGGTGTCACGGTGGCACTTCGCAAGCGGAGTCTGCGCAGATTCATCGCGTCAGTGGTTCTCATCGCGGTCATTTCTGCATCCATGATCGCGGGCATTTCCGGGAGCATTCGCTACTGGTTCGAGAATGGGCAGAACGCGGCGGCAGTGATCAGGGCGCCGATCAGTGCCGAGGTCTACGGACTTAGAATCTCTCAACTGATCCTGCCGCTGAGCGGTGATCGCTTCATACGCTTTCAACGCATCAAGGATGCATATAACGCGGCAGTGCTGGCGGTCGGAGGATCCATAAATGAGAGTGACAGTTCATCATTGGGCATAGTCCTCGCCCTGGGATTCGTCGGTTTGGTCGGGATTGCGGTTCTTGGCAATGACCGTACGAGGGGCTCAACCATTGGGTCACTTGCACTTCTCAATTTGGCGTCGGTGCTTCTTGCGACCACGGCGGGGTTTGGGCTTCTTTTCGCTTTTCTTGTGCCGCAGATCCGGGGGTACAACAGGATCTCGGTCTTCATTGCGTTTTGTTCGGCAGCTCTTGTCGCGTTGGTTCTCACGAGGCTCCAAGCACGAATTCAGCCGCGATTGCTGGCGGTCTTGCTTGTGTCGGTTCTGTGCGCCGGGACTCTGCTCTTGGGCGTGTACGACCAAACCACCCCTGGATTCTCAGTCGACAATCCGGCTGTTCGGGCTGCCTATAATGCGGATGATGTCTTCGTGAAGACGTTGGAATCCGAACTCCCTGAAGGCGCGATGATCTTCCAACTTCCGTACGTTCCATTTCCCGAGAATCCTCCCGTAGGTGCAATGGGCGACTACGAACACTTTCGTCCTTACCTGCACTCGAAGACCTTAAGATGGAGCTACGGCGCCATCAAGGGAAGAGACACCGATGCTTGGCAAGAGCAGGTTTCTTCCATGCCGACCGAGGACTTCATCAGCGTGATACGTGAGGCGGGGTTCAAAGGCATTTGGCTGAACACCACAGGGTACGAGGGTGGTGGCGTGGACAAGATTGCCGAACTTGAAAGCACTCTGCATGTGGCTCCGCAGTACAATGCCGACCGGACGATTGCGTTCTTCGCACTGCAGCCGTAAAGGGGACAGGATCCGCTCGATTGACGCGAGAAGGGGGCGACGTGATGATGCGGGAAGGCCAGGGTTGGAAGAGCAGAATACTCAACCTGAGCGTAGCCTATCGCACCTACATTGGTCGTCTGGAACGAGTTGAGGCTGCTTCTGGGGTGGTGCCGATCAACACTCCCGAGATGCTGGTGCTTGCGTCATCAACGCAAAGCGATCCCGGCGCGGGATGCGGCGGGGATGATGGCGCTCTGTACGTCGAGTTTGAGAATCGGTTTCGCGCGCCCGAGCAAGAGGGACAGAGAATCCTGAAGTACATTGCTTGTATCGAGGAATTTCTCGGTTCGATGAGGACATGTGCGAAGGTCGTCGACGTGGGCTGTGGCCGTGGCGAGTTCCTCGAAGCTCTCATGCAAGAGGGACTACGCGGGGAAGGCGTCGAAATGAACCCCACTGAGTGCACTGCACTCAGAGCTCGCGGCATGGCGGTGTTTCAGGGAGATGCAAATGCGTTTCTCCGCCAATGTTCAGATCGTTCGCTCAGTGTCGTTACGGCTCTTCAGGTGGTTGAACACATGTCTCCTGAGTATTTTGTGGAATTCGTCAAGCTGCTTGGAGTCAAAGTCGGGACTCCCGGACTTGTGATTCTCGAGACACCCAACATCTTGTGTCCGGAAGTGCACAGCACCTTCTACTTGGATCTCAGTCATGTGCGCCCCTACCCCCGCGAGACCCTTCAGTTCTACTTGGAGGACGCGGGTTTCACCGAGTTTGAAGCTGCGTTCTCAAGCCCCTGTACCTCCTTGTTGCGAGGATTGAGCCCCGAACGCAATTACCTAGACTGTGCGATCATCGCCCAACGGTGATCCGAGGCTGGCCGCTGACTCATTCTTGGGTAGGCGCCTGGTCATTCTCGCCTTCCGGACGTGACTGTCGCGTACGCTCATGTTCAGGTGCTGGCGGGTACAGGCGTAGGGCGCGAAGCGCGACAACTATTGCGTGTTTGACTGAGTTCGTGACGACCCTCACCAGCGGAGGGCCGATAAGGCGCTCGAACTGCTTGGCCCGTGCTCGTGATGATGCCGAGATGTGAGAAGGCAAAGCACTCACAGCTATTAGTTGTCCCAAGGGACTCTCCTTACGCGCCATCTCTTGATGCTCGGCAATTCGGACCTTGGCCTGTTCGCCGATTTGGCGTCGAAACTCATTGTCGTCGGCTAGGTGAATCATGTGGTCAGCCGCAGCCGCCACACGTGGTTGCGCCCAAACTTGTTCCGGGCCGATCACGTCTGCCGCATATGCGGGTTGGGTGGCTTCCACGGGCACGAGGTCAAAGGGAACTAGACATGCCGAATACTTGTCCATGAAATCCATGTTTCCGGACCACGCTGTGGCCACCACGGGCTTACCCAAGGACATGGCTTCCATCAGTGGTAGCCCGAGTCCTTCAGATCGATGGAGCGACAAGAGAACATCACAGCTGGCATACAGCGAGAGGATCTGTTGATAAGAGAGAGAGCCTTCGATGAGTCGGACTCGGTGGTCACTTGCCGCCCTTGAGCGCAGCGCCGTGACTTGGGCGATCGTGATGGGGGTCGTTGGTATTCCGTTGAGCCGAACAACAAGGCGAACGTCGGAACGCTCAGGAAATGCCATGGCGAAGGCTTCGATTGCCGCCCAAGGGTTCTTTCTTTCGACGTCGCTATTGATGTCGAGAGTGACGAGGAACGCGACTACGTCGTTCGGAATAGACCAGTGGTCGCGATTGCCACTCACCTGACGAGGAACCTCGATCGTCTGCGGGTAGTACAAGACTCGTTCCCGGGGTAGTTCTTCGAGGCAGGCTTGTTCAATGAATCGCGTGGGCGCCAAGACATAGTCCATGCATCCGAGTATTCGGCTCCACAAGGGTGGCAGATGGGGGAGTTCCCAGAACGGCACGCACACATTGATTGAGGATCTTAGATCGAGTTGGTTCCTCCACTTTCCCGCATGGCCAATGACTTCGGGCGGGTTGATGTGGAAGAGGTTAACCGAGTAGGGAACATGCGTTGTCCGTGCAACCATGTGCTCGTGCGTGGCATCTTTGCCGACATGTCCCGAGCCGGGATCGATACTGATCACCCGCAACGGCTCGTTTGCCTCTACTAGCCGAGCGAGGGTGTTTCGAGCCGCTACACCCAATCCCAAGTTGGCGGTCACATAACCAACCAAGTTGAAGCCTAGCTGACGGGGAACTCTGAAGCCACGAAGTAGAGGGAAACGCGGGATTGGATTATTCATGGAGAAGCAGGCTCTTTCATCCTTGGTAGGTTTGCGATGTGTCATTGTAGCCGATGGCTATGCTAGAGGATCTAGTTGGTCTGATTGCTGATTGAGCCACCAGGGAGATAGTAACCTACGTCGACACACAAGGACGTCGATTGCGCCATAATGTCACCGCTGCTATATAGAGACCGTAAGGAGTCACTGTGACCAGACGAGCATTGATAACCGGCATTACTGGCCAGGATGGATCGTACCTGGCCGAGCTGCTGCTTTCGAAGGGCTACGACGTATTCGGCTTGGTGAGGCGAACCGCCACGCCATCCACGGAAAGGATCAGCCACATTCTCGACGAAGTGACTCTGGTCGTGGGCGAAATGACTGACCAGACATCGCTCATCCACGCAATGGAGGAGTCGCAGGCTGACGAGGTCTACAATCTCGCTGCCCAGTCCTTCGTTGGCGACTCGTGGACAGTACCCATATCTACAGGCGATGTGGATGGGCTCGGCGTTGCGCGCATGCTTGAGGCTGTCCGTCACGTGAAGCCCGAGGCGCGGTTCTACCAGGCCGCTACATCGGAGATGTACGGGAAGGTTCACGAAGTCCCTCAACGAGAGACCACACCATTTCATCCGCGTTCGCCGTACGGCGTGGCCAAGGTCTACGGCTTCTTCATCACGATGAACTATCGGGAGTCCTATGGTATGCACGCGTCCAACGGCATTCTGTTCAACCACGAATCACCTCGCCGAGGGCTAGAGTTCGTGACTCGCAAGATCACCAATCAGGTCGCCAAGATCAAACTCGGACAAGCATCAGAACTGCGTCTCGGCAATCTGGAATCCAAGCGGGACTGGGGCTTTGCCGGCGACTATGTCGAGATGATGTGGCGCATGCTGCAACAGGACTCTCCCGATGACTTTGTGGCGGCTACTGGTGAGACGCACACGGTGAGGGAGTTCTGTGAGATAGCGTTTTCTCGTGTCGGCCTCGATTACCAAGAATATATCAAGTCCGACGAGCGGTTCGTGCGTCCCGCGGAAGTGGAACTCCTACTCGGCGATCCGACCAAGGCCAAGCGCGTTCTCGGGTGGGAGCCAACAGTGAGCTTCCGGAGTCTGGTCGAGATGATGGTCGACGCGGACATGTCGAGGCTCTCGAGTTCAAACGCAAGCGGACTGGTCGGCTAGCCAACGATGGCGAAACGGGCGCTCATCACGGGTGTTGCTGGCCAAGACGGGTCGTACTTGGCCGAGTTACTTCTCGACAAGGATTACGATGTGTACGGCATGGTCGGTCCGGTGCGCGGCGGCTTGCTCGACGGGGTGATTCAGAAGGGCGGGACTCGCCTGCACCTGCTCGAAGGCGATCTCACGGACATGGATTCCCTGCTTGACGTTGCCTCAGCTTCTCGACCGGACGAGATATACAACCTTGCGGCGATGTCGTTTGTCGGCGATTCATGGGAGCAGGCGCTGACGACAACCGATGTGAATGCCCTGGGCGCTCTGCGCATGCTGGAGACGCTGCGTCGAGAGTGCCCGGAAGCACGGTTCTTGCAGGCAGTCTCGGGTGAGGTGTTCGGACGAGCTCATGGCGTCGCACAGAATGAAGCCACCCCCTTGCACCCACGGACGCCCTACGGCGCTGCCAAGGCCTATGCGTTCTTCATCACAGAGAACTACCGCGACGCGCACGGGGTCTTTGGCTCGAATGCCGTGTTGTTCAATCATGAATCGCCGCGGCGGGGTGTGAACTTCGTGACGCGGAAGATTACCGATGGCGCAGCGCGCATATCGCTCGGGCTGGCGCGCGAACTCAGAATGGGCAATCTCGATTCACGACGCGATTGGGGCTTCGCGGGCGACTACGTTGACGCTATGTGGCGGATTTTGCAACAGGATGTCCCGGAAGACTACGTCATCGCAACGGGAGAGGCTCACTCGGTGCGTGAGTTCTGCGAGATCGCGTTTGGGAGAGTCGGTTTGGACTATCGCGAACACGTCAGGGTCGATGAGCAATACATGCGGCCCACAGATGTCGAGGTGCTCTTGGGCGATGCAACCAAGGCACGCCGGCAGCTGGAGTGGGAGCCACGAGTGGGCTTCTGCGACCTCGTTGAGATGATGGTGGATGCCGACTTGGAGCGATTGCGAGGCCAAGAGGTCGAACCCGAATCTTAGCTCGATGGGAGAACGAGCCTTCGTGTAGGACACACGGGCTTCGCTATCATGCTATGCGGATAAGTTGGCCCCCGACGCTAGGACGAGCGCTGTGCATAAGCGGATATCGGAATTCCTGAACGAATACCTGCGTATTAACGCCATACGGCGCATGATGGCGATCGTCGATGTTGAAGCACGCGAAGTCACCGGACTCGTCGGCTTTGCAGTCATTTTTGCCATCTTCGAGGGTCTCGGACTCTCCCTCCTCCTGCCGATACTCCAGTATGCGGAAGGTGGGAAGACTGCCATTGTTGAGAGTTCGGGTGCAATCTGGACCGTACTCTCCGCAGCCATGAACGTTCTTCGGCTGCCGGTGACGTTGCCGGTGCTCTTGGTCATGGCCTTTGTCCCCATCCTGCTGCGACAAGTGGTGTTCTACTTCAACGCATGGTATTCCGCGGTAGTGGCCAGCCGCATTGGACTCCGCATGCGGATGAAGGCTTTGGACACCATCTTTGAGGCAGACCCCGAATTCTTCGAGCGCAATTCGGTCGGAGAACTTGTTGGAATAGTGATCGGTCAGACGAGTGCGGCGGGGAATGCAATCCTCGCGGTGGTCAAACAGCTTTCGATCGCGCTCTTGATCGCGCTCTACGTTGCAATCCTGCTTGCCGTTTCAACTCCGCTGACGCTCAGCGCAGTTGTGTTCGCGCTCCTCGTTTCTGTAGTCGCAAGGCCCAGTATTCGCCGGATTCGCGATTTCAGCGTCGAGTCCGCCCAAGTCAGCCAAGAGATGATGCACAAGATCGTTGAGCGCCTCGGCATGATGCGGCTGATCAAACTGCGCGATCAGACGCGACTCGAGTCCAAGAACATAGAGGGTTTCTCCGAGGACATGCGGGCTATCGCTGTGAAGCAAGCTCGCTTAGGTGCCAATGTTGAGGTCACGGCCGACCCTGTTCTCATGCTCTCGGTCTTCGTGACACTGTTCTTCGGCATAACTGTGCTTGGTATGACTCTGTCGCAGCTGGGACTGTTGCTCTTTGTCCTGCTGCGCCTCAACGCGAAAGTCAAGGAGTTCAACGCTGGGCGTCAGGCGATCTCCATGAACGTCTCGGGTTTGCTGCTGGTCAGGGAGTCCATGAACGACGCAATTGCATCCAACACGATATGCTCAGGACCCATACCCTTTGCGGGTTTGCGGCGTGAGATTGTGCTCTCGAATGTTGCGTTTGAGTATCCTGACGCTTTTTCATCCAACGGGGCGCTAATCAGCAGAGGCAAGCCAGTCCTGAAAAATGTGTCCATCACTATCCCAGTGGGTTCATTTACAGCGCTTGTGGGTCGCTCAGGTGCAGGTAAGTCGACACTCGTGGAACTCCTGCCGCGCTTGAGGGACGTATCAGGCGGTAGTGTGATGTATGACGGCATCGACGTCAGGGACATCGAATTGGCCTCGCTTCGAAAAGGAGTGGGTTATCTCACGCAGAGCGCGATGCTGTTCAGCGACACCGTGCGCATGAACCTGACATACGGCCTCGGGTACGAGCCCACCGAGGCACAGATACGCGCGGCTCTTGAAAGCGCATACGCGACATTCATCTACGATCTGCCGAGTGGGCTGGAAAGCCAGCTGGGCGATCGCGGCGTGCGATTCTCCGGGGGCGAACGTCAGCGAATTGCCTTGGCTCGGGTGCTCCTCGAAGATACCTCGATCCTAGTTCTGGATGAGCCCACCAGTGCGCTGGATTCGGAATCCGAGGCAAGTATCCAAGCGGCACTGGGCAAGTTGCATGGGACCAAGACGATCATCGTCATAGCGCATCGCCTTGCGACTGTCATGCAGGCGGACCAACTTCTGGTCATGGACGATGGACGAATTGTTGAGCGCGGAACCCACGCCGAGTTGATCGCCGCTGCGGGTTCATACCAGAAGCTCTTTGAGAGCCAGTTACTGGCGTAGGACGATAGAGAGAAGAACCGTGGCACCGCTGGTTAATGTAGTGATTCCAAACTGGAACGGGTTGCGACATCTTGAAGAGTGTCTTCAGGCGCTGCGCGACCAGACGTTTCGCGACTTCGAGGTCACTCTCGTTGATAATGGCTCCTCGGACGACAGCGTTTTGTGGGTGAGGGAGAACCACCCCGAATGTCGAGTACTCGAACTTGCCGAGAATAGGGGATTCGCCGCAGCGGTCAACGCCGGAATCATGACATCCGATACTGAGTTGATAGCGCTTCTCAACAACGACACACGGGCAGAGCCGGGTTGGCTCGGCGAACTGGTTGGCGCTCTGTCCGGTCATTCGGATTACGACATGGCAGCTTCACTGATGCTGCTCTACTACGAAGACGAAAAGGTGAACTCCGCAGGCGATGTGTACAGTTTGTGGGGCATGACCGGACTCAACTGCGGCTTTCGCGAGGACGCAGCGATGTATCTTAAGCCAACTCGAGTATTGGGCGCGTGCGCCGGCGCGGCCCTGTATCGGCGGACGCTATTCGACGGCATCGGCCTGTTCGATGAGGATTTCTTCTTGATCAGCGAGGATACGGACCTGAATCTGAGGGCGCTCATTGCAGGAAAGAGATGCCTCTATGTGCCCACGGCGAGGATCCTACACAAGTTGCGCGCATCGATTGACACGGCGCCCGCGGAAACGACGCTGCGTATGTCGGAGCGCAACGAAATGATCGTGTTCGCGAAGGACATGCCGTGGCCGATTCTCTGTTTCTTCCCGGCGCTTTGGATCTACCGCCAATTTCGCAGGACTCTGCCTCTTCGCCCGTCCCACTGGAATCGGATCCCTTCTCTGATGAGCCAACTGCCGAGACGCGTAGCGGCAGAGCGCGAGGGTTGGAGGATAGGCTGGCAGAAGAGGCCGATGGTCTGGTCCCGGCAACGGGCGGGCACGTGCACAATCATCCGATGGTTGCTCAAAGGGATCGGCAAAGTCTAGATGAACGGCCACATGCTTTCCATACTTATGGTCACGCACAACAGCTCAGATGTTTTGCCGGCGTGTTTGGAGTCGGTCAGATCCAATCCGCCTTCTTGTGACTACGAAATCATCGTGTGTGACAACGGGTCGAGTGACGACACTCTCAACATGCTGAGGAGTGGTCTCTGGTGCTTGCAGACGATCGACAACACTCAGAACCTTGGTTTTGCCGGCGGTAACATGCTTGCGGCCCGTGAAGCCCGCGGTGATCTGCTTCTGCTCCTGAATCCTGACACGATTGTGCTTCCTGGGGCGCTGGATACTCTCGTCGAAGCATTGCTTGCGGACGAGAGGCACTGGGTCGCGGGTGCATGCCTGCTAACCGCCGAGGGTGGGTTCAACTCGGCGTGGGGAGACTTCCAGACGGTCGGGTGGGCAGTAGCGAATACGGCTCCTTGGCTGCGTCTGGGCATCCACATCAAGACGAAATGTCGTGTCGGATGTACGGGCGAGGGGATGACATCTCCCGTGCGCGTCGACTGGGTGTCGGGCGCTGCGTTTTTGGTCCGGCGTTCCGCGTGGGATGCACTGGGTGGTCTGTACTCGGGATATTTCATGTACTTTGAGGAGACGGATCTTTGCAGCCGCGTTCACGAAGCCGGTGGCGATGTGATACTGGTTCCGGCGGCGCGGATTGTTCACTTTGAGGGAACCAGCGTTGGCCAAGCGAGCCAGCGGCAGCGGATATGGTTCACTGAGGGGCTCATCAGGTTTCTTGGCCGCCGTGAAGGCTCGTTCGCCGCGCTCGTGGTCAGGGTGTGGGTATCGAGCATCTACGCAGTCCTGTGGTTGGGGGCTGTGCTGGTGGGGGTCTTCTCGGCGAGGGCCCGGGCCAAACGGCATCTGTACGCGTCTCTCGTTCGAGTTGGGCTTGGCCTGACGGTGAGCTACCAGCGGAATGGGGTGTGAGGTGATCGATCAGTCGGAGCCGGTGGAAGTCGTTTCTGGCGAAATGCCGACGTTTACGATCATAACCGCCGCATACAACGCCTTCGACACCCTGAGGGAGACCGTCGAATCTGTGCTCTTGCAGACCGTCTCCAACTGGGAGCTGATTATCGTCGACGATGGCTCCACCGACGCAACCGGCGATCTCGCGAGGGCTTTCGCGGCTGCCGACGCGCGGATCCGCGTCTTGGAGCAGGGCAACTCGGGAGCCGCGGCGGCCCGGAATGCCGGCGCGCATGTGGTCCGCGGATCCTGGCTGTGCATGCTCGACGCCGATGACCTGCTGCTGCCGGAATTCCTCGAGCACATGGCGGCGTTTCGGGAGATGCATCCCGGGTACGACATCTACTCGCCGGCTACGACGATGCTCCTGCGCGACGGGCGCAGGATGCCACTTCACGAGGGGCGTCCATGGGACAGCGTCCATTCGGTCTCGGCGGTCGATCAGATGTGGGAGAGCCGCATTGCGCAGGTGAGCCTGATGCGCCGAGACGTCTTCGATCGCACCGGCGGCTACCGCGACATCTACTCCGAGGACTACGACTTCTGGCTGCGCGCGCTGATCCTAGGCGCTCGGCAGCTATCTAATCCCGAGGCGCTGTGGCTGTACCGCCGCCGAGAAGGCAGCAAGACCACCGCACTCGTGACCGAGGCCGAGAGTCTGCTGAGCATCTTGACCGACGCGCGGGAGATGCAGGAACTCTCAGATGAGCAGCGCGCCGAGTGCGACAGGGCGATCGTCTTCGCGCAAGCCCGGCTCGGCAGGCGGCATCTGGAAGAGGCGCTGCTGCGCGGCGAGTATGTGGGAGCCCGCCGAGCATACCTGCGCTACCGGCAGGCGTTTCCGGATCTCGCGAAATACGCGCTGGGACTCGTGCTCATCACGGCAAGCCCGCGCCTTTACGCCCGGATCAAGATCGGGCGCATGATCTAGCGCATCGGCCACCTGATATCATGCGATAGGCGCGTTTTGTTGGGGGCTTTCGCACGGCAGGCGACAGGAGCTTTGATGAAGGCACTCATACTTGCAGGTGGAAAAGGCACACGGCTGCGCCCCATCACGTTCACGCGCGCCAAACAACTCGTGCCGGTCGCCAACAAGCCTATCCTGTTCTATGCCATCGAGTCCATCCGCGATGCAGGGATCACCGATATCGGCGTCATCGTCGGCGACACGGCCGCCGAGGTAATGGCTGCCCTCGGCGACGGCTCGGCGTGGGGCGTCTCGATCACCTACATCCCGCAGGAGGCGCCGCTGGGTCTGGCGCACGCCGTGAAGATCGCCGAGGAGTACATGGCTGGCGAGCCGTTCGTGATGTACCTCGGCGACAACCTCATCGCCAACGGGATCTCGCGGTTTGTCGACCAGTTCCGCGCGGGCGGATGCTCCGCTCAGATCCTGCTCGCGCATGTACCCAACGCCAACCAGTTCGGCGTGGCGGAGTTGGGTCCCGCAGGTCAGATCATCCGCCTGATCGAGAAGCCGACGAATCCGCCGAGCGATCTTGCGCTCGTGGGCGTCTACCTCTTCGATCCGCAGGTCTTCACTGCCGTCAATGCGATCGAACCTTCGCCTCGTGGTGAGCTCGAGATCACCGATGCGATCCAGTGGCTCATCGACAACGGCCATACCGTGCGCCCACACATCATCGACGGTTGGTGGAAGGACACCGGACGTCTTGATGACATGCTCGAGGCCAACCGCATCATGCTCGACGCTCTCGACCCGCAGCAACTCTCGCGACCGGGGGAGGGCGCGGTGCTCCACGGCCGCGTGGGCGTTGGCGTGGGCACGACGATCGTGAACTCGGTCGTTCGCGGACCCGCGATCATCGGCGACGGGTGCGAGATCCGCGACGCCTACATCGGGCCGTACAGCTCGGTGGGCAACGGTTGCAAGGTGCTGGGCAGCGAGATCGAGCACTCGATCATGCTGGCCGGCTCGCGAGTCGAGCACATCGGCTCGCGCTTGGCCGACTCGCTGCTGGGGGTGAACGCAGTCGTGAGGCGCGCCCCCGGCCTGGTCTCGGCGGCGCGCGTGATGATCGGCGACAATTCTGAAGTCGACCTCGGATAACTAAGGAGTTCCCCATGATTGATGGCGTGAAGGTCAAAGACCTCAAGGTGATCCCTGATGAGCGCGGGCTGCTCATGGAGATGATGCGTTCGACCGACCCGGACTTCCAGAAGTTCGGGCAGGTGTACGTCACGATGGTCTACCCGGGTGTCGTGAAGGCGTGGCACTACCACAAGATCCAGACGGACCACTTCGTCTGTGTCGGCGGCATGGCGAAGGTTGTGCTGCACGACACGCGCGAAGGCTCTCCCACCAAAGGCGAGACCAACGAGTTCGTCATCGGCTGGCAGCGCCAGCGAATGGTCATCATCCCCAACGGCGTCTACCACGGGTTCACGGCCGTGGGCGCCGAGCCGGCCTACATCGTCAACATCCCCACTGAGGTCTACAACGACGCTGAGCCCGACGAGTACCGGCTGCCGTTCGATGATGCTTCGATCGGCTACGACTGGAGCGTGAAGAACGGATGAGGCTGCTCGTTTGCGGCGGAGCAGGGTTCATCGGCTCGAATTTCGTGCGCCGGATGCTCGGCAAGCATGCGGATTGGGAGATCGTCTGTTTCGACAAGCTCACCTACGCCGGCAACCTCGACAACCTGATCGAGTGCGCCGATAACCCCCGCTACTCGTTCATGCGCGGCGACATCGGCGATGCCGAGGCCGTCCACGCCGCGATCGGAGCCGGTGTCGACGCGATAGTGAACTTTGCCGCCGAGACGCACGTCGACCGCTCGATCGCCGAGCCGGAGGCGTTCCTTCACACCGACATTCTCGGCACGCATACGCTGCTTGAGGCTGTGCGCTCGCACGGTATCGAGCGCATGGTGCAGGTCTCGACCGACGAGGTGTACGGCTCGATTGAAGCGGGCTCGTTCTGTGAGACCGACCGCATCCACCCTTCGAGCCCGTACTCGGCGAGCAAGGCCGGCGGCGACCTGCAGGTGCTCGCGTACCACACGACGTACGGCACCCCGGCGCTCATCACGCGGGGGTCGAACACGTATGGCGCCTACCAGTATCCCGAGAAGCTTATCCCGCTGTTCGTGACCAATGCGCTCGAGGGCGGCAAGCTGCCGCTCTACGGCGACGGTCTGAACGTGCGCGATTGGCTGCACGCCGACGATCATGCGGACGGCATCGAAGCGGCGCTGCTCTTGGGCACGCCCGGCGAGGTCTACAACATCGGCGGCGGCAACGAGCGTACCAACCGCGAGATCACCACGATCATCCTCGACGAGCTGGGCTTGGCGTGGGACGACCACGTGCTCGCGGTCGCCGATCGCCCCGGCCACGACCGCCGCTACTCGATCTCGTGCGCCCGTGCCAAGGCCGAGCTGGGCTGGGAGCCCAAGGTCGACTTCGAACAGGGGCTGCGCGACACCATCCGCTGGTACCGCGACAACGAGTGGTGGTGGAGCAAGATCAAGCACCACACCGAGGAGTTCGCCGACTGGAAGGCCCGCTGGTATGACGAGCGCTCCTAGCGCTGGCGCGCGCCGCGCGTACCTCATCGCCGGTGCGGGCGGCATGCTCGGCACAGCTCTCCAGCGCGTCCTCGCCGAGCGTGGCGCGCGCTTCACGGTGCCCGCCGAGCGCGAGTTCGATATCACCGACGAGTTTGCTGTCGTGCGCTGCGTCGGCGATTTCGCCGCGGCGCTCGATCCGGGGGAGCGCGGTGTGCTCATCAACGCCGCCGCCTACACCAACGTCGAGCGTGCCGAGGAGGACTCGGAGGCCGCTTACCGTGTGAACGAGTACGGCGCGGGGCTGCTGGCGCGCGTCACGCGCGAGCATGGGCTGGCGTTCGTCCACGTTTCGACTGACTTCGTGTTCGACGGCCGCAAGGACGGCGCCTACACGGAGGCCGACGAGCCCAACCCGCTTTCGGTCTACGGAGCCTCCAAGCTGGCGGGGGAGCGCGCGGTCTTCGCGGCGTGCCCCGAGGCGCTCACCGTGCGCACCGCGTGGGTCTTCGGTCCTGCCGGCGTGAACTTCCCCGTCAAGATCGTCGCGGCCGCCTGCAAGAACCCGTCACTGAAAGTCGTCACCGACGAGGTCGGCTCGCCCACATACACGATCGACCTCGCAACCGGCATCCTCGCGCTTGCCGACGCCGATGCCCGCGGCCTCTTCCATCTCGCAGGCTCCGGCTCCTGCTCGCGCTTCGAGCTCGCGCGCGAAACGCTGCGCCTCGCGGGTCTCGGCGAGGTGCGGGTGGTGCCGGTCACGAGCGAGGCGTTCCCTACGAAGGCGGCGCGCCCGCAAAACTCCGTGCTCGACTGCGCCAAGGCCGCCGCGCTCGGCGTGACTATGTCACCGTGGTGTGACGCGCTGGCAAGGTTTGTGCGCGCCGACCTCGCGTCCGAGTAGAATCGTCACCATGGCAACCATCGGCATAGACGTGACGGCGCTCTCGGCCTCGGCCTCCGGCGGGATCGGCACGTCCCAGTATCGGATCATGCAGGCACTGGCCGAGATCGAAACGCCTCACCGATTCCTCATGTACGCGGCGAAGCCGCCGATGATTCCCTTCACCAACGAGCCTCTGGACCTGCCGTGGGAACTGCGTCTGGGCTTGGGGCTGACCACGCGAAGCAACATCCTGTGGATGCAGACTGGCGTCAACCGCCTGCTCGCCGAGGACGGAGTCGACCTCTTCTGGAGCCCTCGTCACCTCCTGCCGCTGCGCGCCGGCCGTATGGCGATGGTCGCCAGCATTCAGGACTTCTGGCACCGCTACTACCCCGGGCAGCAGCCGTGGCTCAACCGCACGCTGAACCGCGAGCTCTTCCGGCGAGTGATCGCGCGGGCCGACCGCATCGTCGCCATCTCGAACGCCACCGCCGAGGATGTCGTGAGGTTCCATGGCATCCCGCGCGAGCGCGTGGACGTCGTGCACCTAGGGGTCGACACGGAGATGTTTCATCCGATGCCGGCTGCGGCCAGATCCGCCACCTTGGCCGACTGTGGGATCGAGCGGCCGTACGTCCTGTCGCTGGATGTCTTCAACCCGCGCAAGAACTTCTCGGCGGTGCTTAAGGCCGTGGCGCTCATGTCGCTCGGCGAGCGCGAAGGTTTCGAGGTGGTCGGTATCGGCAGACGCCGCAAGACGGCGACCCAAGACGACCCCATCGCGCTTGCCGAGGAGCTCGGTCTACAGCACAGCGTCTGCATCCTCGACGACGTGCGTCAGGAGGATCTCGTCGCGCTGTACTCAGGAGCGCTCGCACTCGTCTACCCGAGCGTCTACGAAGGCTTCGGTATGCCGGTGCTCGAGGCTATGGCTTGTGGGTGCCCGGTCGTGACGTCGGATCGCTCCTCGCTTCCCGAGGTCGCCGGCGCGTCCGCCCTGCTCGTTGATCCCGACAGCGCCGAGGAGATCGCCGGCACGCTTCGCAGGCTGACCACCGATGCGGAACTTCGCGCACAGCTTTCTGCCGCCGGCGCCGCACGCGCCGCCGCGTTTTCGTGGCGCAAGACGGCCGAGGGCATGCTCGCGTCGTTCGAACATGCCCTGCTGCAACACAATCGGACAGGAGCACTCTAGAGATGCATGTCTTGCTCGACTGCCGCATGGCTACCTGGACCGGAGTCGGCCGCTACACCATGGGCCTCGTGAGAGCGCTCGCGGCACGGGGCGACATCGAGATCACGCAGGTCGTCGCGCCCAACGTCCGGCCGCCTGTGGCCGCGTACCAGGGCGCTCACACGGTCATTGCGGCCAAGCACCCGTTTGGCCTTGCGGGCGCCCGGGAGTTCGGACGCATCGCCGCCTCTGTCGCACCTGATGTGACGCACTGCCTGCACTTCCCAACACCCACGCCGGTCCCGCATCCGCTCGTCGTGACGATGCATGACCTTACGCCGTTGCTCCTCAAAGGCGTCATGCCCTCGCCGTTCAAACGCGCGGTCTACCGCTACTGGAACAACCGGGCGGTCAAGTCCGCGGACCGCATCATCACGGATGCAACCTTCACCATCGGCGAGATCGAGCGCGTTTTTCCGGCGGCAGCGAGCCGTGTCGTGGCCATCCCGCTGGGCGTCGAGGACTTCGCCGAGGGTCCGAAAGGCCTCCTCGTCCCCGTGCTGGCCGAACTCACCGACTGGCCCTACCTGCTGTCGATGGGCTCCACACGCGTGCACAAGGACCTGCCTACGCTCCTGCGCGCGTTCGTGCGCGTAGCGCGCACGCGCACCGACCTCCGGCTGCTGCTCGTTGGCACCGACGATCGCGCCTTCGTCGATTCGATGCTGCCGTCGGCACCGCCGGCCATCCGCGACCGTATCGTGTTCACCGGCCGCGTGGAGGATCCGGAGTTGCGCACGCTCATGCGCGGCGCCGAGGCGTTCGTGTTCCCGTCGCGCTATGAAGGCTTCGGGCTACCGCCGCTCGAAGCGATGTCGATGGGCACCCCGGTGATCGTTGCCGATGCCGCGTCGCTGCCGGAGGTCGTCGGCACGGCGGCATGTCTGTTCCCTCCGGGCGACGTGAAGGCGTGCGAAGCGGCGATCCGCAGCGTTCTGGAGGACTCAGACCTTCGCGATGACCTCTCTCGGCGCAGCCTGGAGCGCGCCGCGCTCTTCAGCTGGGAGCGGGCTGCGGCAGCGACCGCCGCCGTCTACCGCGAGGTCGCAGGTTACCGATGACACACGCCGCACGGCGTGGGCTGGTCGTAGCGCCGCGCTTGCGGGACAATCACATCTGACATTTCGGCGACTGGAGTACTCATGACCACCGACATCCGCTTCGGCACGGACGGCTGGCGTGCCGTCATCGGCGCCGATTACACCTACGACAACGTTCGCCGCGTCGCCGACGCAGCCGGTCGCATCTTCTCCGCCGAGAACCCCGGCGGCACGGTGATCGTCGGCTACGACACGCGCTTCGAGGCCGGCAGCTTCGCCGCCGCCGCCGCCGAGGTCCTCGCGGGCCACGGACTCACCGTGCGCGTTTCCGACCGCTACCTGCCCACACCAGCGTTGTGCTGGTCGGTCAAACAGGACGAGAGCGCCGTGGGCGGCGTCATGCTCACCGCGAGCCACAACCCCGCCGAGTACCTCGGCTTCAAACTCCGCATGGCCGATGGCGGCGCTTCACCCGTCGAGTTCACCGATCGCGTCGAGGCGGCGCTGCTGCCCGAGCCTCCCGTAGCGCGTGGCACGTACGAGACCGTCGACTACGTCGGTCCATATCTCGAACAGCTCGCGTCATTGGTGGACGCCGAGGCGATCCGCTCGGCCGGTCTGCGCGTCGTCGTCGACCCGCTCTACGGCGCCGGCCAGACGTATCTCGCCGAGACGCTGCGTTCACTCGGCGTCGACGTGCTCGAGGTGCACGGCGAGCGAAATCCGGGCTTTGGCGGCCTACATCCCGAGCCCATTCCGCCGTGGATCGACTCCACACGCGATCTCGTGCGTACCGAAGGCCGCGACGCCGCCTTCGTGACTGACGGCGACGCGGACCGCATCGGCGCTGTCGACCGCAACGGCGAGTTCGTCAGCCCGCACCGCATCATCGGCCTGGTTGCGCAGCACCTCGTGCAGGACAAGGGCCTCACCGGCCGCATCGTGAAGACGCTGTCGACCTCCGTGCTTGTCGACCGCCTCGCCCGTATCCTGGGCCTCGAAGTCACTACCACGCCCATCGGCTTCAAGTGGATCTACGGCGAGATGGTGAAGGGCGACGTGCTCATCGGCGGGGAAGAGAGCGGCGGCATCGGCATCCCGAGCCACGTGCGCGAACGCGACGGCCTGCTCATGTCGCTCATGCTCGCCGAGATGATGGCGCAGCGCGGCAAGGGCCTTGGCGAACTGGTCGCCGACATGCTCGCGCTCACCGGCCCCATGGAGTACAACCGCGTTGATCTCAAACTCGCGCCCGAGGTCAAAGACGCGTTCTTGGCTCGTGCTCCGCAGATCGCCCCTGCGCAGATCGCGGGGATCGCCGTTCACGACATCGTGCGCGCTGACGGCGTGAAGTTCCTGCTCGACGACGACGCGTGGCTGCTTCTGCGTCCGTCCGGCACCGAGCCGCTCGTGCGCATCTACGCCGAGGCCCCCTCGGCGGGCGTGGTCGACGACCTGCTCGCAGCCGGCCGCGCGCTGGTCGAAGGCTAGAGGGGACACGAGCGCCGCATGCCGCTTCCGGAGCGCCCGCTGAGGGTGACGATGGTCAACAAGTTCTATTACCCGCCGCATCTCGGCGGAGTGGAGACGCATCTGCGCGATATCTCGGAAGGGCTGGTCGAGCACGCCGGCGCGAATGTGCGCGCCATCGTGTGCAACGAGTCGCGGGAGCGCATCGAAGAGACCATCGGCGGAGTCGACGTTGTGAGGCTGCCGCGGCAGTTCGCGCTCTCATCGGCGCCCATCGCGCTGTCGATGCCGTTTGCGCTGCGTGCCGAGATGCGCCGCGCGACACCTCCCGATGTCATGCACTTCCACTTCCCGTACCCGTGGGGCGAGCTTTCGTTCCTTGGCGCGCGCCCCAATGTGCCCAGCGTTGTCCTCTACCACAGCGATATCGTGCGCCAGAAGCGTATGCTCGCCGCGTACCGGCCGTTCCTGGAGAGCTTTCTCGACCGCGTCGATCTCATCATCGCCAGCTCGCCCAACATGGTCGAGCACTCGGAGTTCCTTAGCTCCCGTGCCGAGAAGTGCCGCGTGGTCAACTTCGGGCTGCACGTCGAGAACGTTGCCGGTACCGCCGAGACGCTGGCGCGCGCCGAGGCGCTCAAGGATCAGCACCCGGGCCGCAAGATCGTGCTGTTTGTCGGCAGGCTCATCTACTACAAGGGCGCCGATGTTCTCGTTCGTGCGATGGCCGATGTGGATGCCGACCTCGTCATCATCGGCAAGGGCCCGCTCGAGGGCGAGCTGCGTGAAGTCGCCAGCGCCGCCGGCATCTCAGGGCGTATCAGCTTCCTCGGGCCGCAGACCGATGACGAGCTTTCTGCCTGGTACCACGCTGCCGACGTGTTCTGCCTGCCGAGCGTGGCCAGGAGCGAAGCGTTCGGCCTCGTGCAGATCGAGGCGCATGCCGCCGGCACGCCGGTCGTCTCCACCAACCTCACCACCGGCGTTCCGTACGCCAACCTCGACGGCGTCACCGGCCTCACTGTGCCGGTAGGCGACGCGCTCGCGCTCGCTGCGGCTCTGAACCGCCTTCTTGCCGACGATGCGCTCCGCGAGAGGCTCGGTCGGCAGGCCAAGGAGCGGGCACTGACGGAGTTCACGATCCCGCGCATGGTCGAGCAGACGCTCGGCGTGTACCGTGAGGCGATCGACCTGCATGCGGCGAGAAGAAGGGCGAAGTCGTAGATGTCGAGGAACCGCTTCATAGTCCTCTCGCTTCTGGTCGATGCGATCATCGTCAACCTCGGCTACGTGCTTGCGTTCCTCGTGCGTTTCAATGGTCAGCTTCCGGCCTTCAACTTCGGTGCGTATCTCGTCCTCGCGCCCTTCATCACCGTGTTCTACTTGGGCGCCGCTTGGGCGTATGGCCTCTACGAGCCTGAACGCGCCGACACTGCGTGGGCGGTGGGACGCGGCGCCGTCGCTGCTGCCGTCATCGGTACGCTGCTCACTGCGGCAATCGCGTTCTTCGGCGGTGCACGCACGGCCTCCTTCGCGCGTTCGACGCTTCTGCTCGCAAGCGTCTTCGAACTCGCGCTCATCACCGGGTGGCGCCTGCTGTTCTTAAGGTTCGGCAACGTCCGCTGGCCCGAGCAGCGCGTGCTCATCGTCGGCACCAACTCCACCTCCATCGAGCTCGCCGAGGAGATGTCGCTGCGCACGCGATGGGGCTGGAACGTCGTCGGCCTCGTGGATCCCAGCATCGAGGGCTGCGAGCCGCCCCACCCGACGCTCGCAGGCATCCCCGTGCTCGGCTGCGTGCGCGACGTCGCTGCGATCGCTAGGGACAGCCGAGCCAACCGCGTCATCGTCGTGTCTCCCGTGGCGCTGCGAGAACTCGTTGAGTCTCTCGTGCTCGCCGACGAAGTGAGCGTGCGCGTCGATGTCGTCCCGGAACTCTACGAGATCTTCATCGGCACCGTCGACGCCATCGTGGGAGACGTGCCGCTCATGGAGATCACGCGCTCGACGGTGCCGCCCTATTACGCTGCGCTCAAGCGGGTCATCGACATCGCCGGTGCGCTCGTTCTCCTGATCGTCCTGAGTCCCGTGCTGCTTGTGGCGGCAATCGCAATCGTCGTGACCGACGGCTTGCCCATTACCTACTCTCAGGAGCGCGTCGGCAGGCACCTCAAGCCTTTCGAAGTCTTCAAGCTGCGCACGATGGTCAAGGATGCCGAGAAGCACTCAGGGCCGGTGTTTGCCGGGGAAGACGACCCGCGCATCACGCAAGTCGGGCGATTCTTGCGCCTCTCGCGTATCGACGAACTCCCGCAGCTCGTCAACATCCTGAAAGGCGAGATGAGCTTCATAGGCCCGCGTCCCGAGCGGCCCGTGTTCGTGGAGCAGTTCTGCAGGGACATACCCGGCTATCGTGAGAGGTTCAACGTCAAGCCGGGCGCCACCGGGCTTGCGCAGGTCAGCGGCGGGTACGCCACCACGCCTGATCGCAAGCTCAAGTATGACCTCATCTACATGTATCATCAGGATCTGGCCATGGACATCCGTATCGTGGCAGAAACGCTGCGCGTCGTTCTCACCGGGCGCGGAGCGAGATAGAGGAGAACTCACAAGTGGCCAAGCAACCCTACGCCAAACCCCCGGTCCGCACGTCGCGAGCAGCGCAAGCAAGGCGTCCGGTGCCGGTGGCCAGGAAAGCGGCAACCGTCCAGCGCGAGAGCGTTGCCTACAGAATCGCTTGGTGGTCGTTGGTCGCCTTGGTGTTTCTGGTGCCCGTGGCCATGGGCAACTTCACATGGCTCGCGAAGCTCGGCTTCACGCCCGCGCAGCTGCCGATCACCTACGACCAGTTCGACATCGTTAAGGTGTTCGTGCAAAGGGTGCTGGGCATCGTCGCGCTTGCCGCGTGGTCGTGGGACCTGCTCGCCCGGGGCGGAAAGATCCGGCGCACGCCTGTTGACTGG
Organism: Coriobacteriia bacterium; assembly: GCA_013336165.1. NCBI lineage: Bacteria > Bacillati > Actinomycetota > Coriobacteriia > Coriobacteriia bacterium. The sequence goes on along the minus strand of JAAXUF010000005.1, from coordinate 17,967 downwards.
CTGATCCTCGCGTTCCTCGCATGGGTCGCCATCACCACCGTGACCTCGATCAGCCCGCAGACGGCCCTTTTCGGCAAGTACCGCCGCTTTGAAGGCCTCCTGTCATTCATCAACTATGCGGTCATCTACTTCTTGGTGCTGCAGTTCGCCGACCGCCCCTCGCGGGTCAAGACGCTTCTCAAATCGCTGTTCTTCTCGAGCGTGATCGTGGCCGGTTATGGCGTGCTTCAGTACGCGGGCCTCGATCCCATCTCCTGGGGCTCGCTCCCGTTCGAAGCCAACCGCGCGTTTTCCACTTTCGGCAACCCCGACCTGCTCGGCGGATTCCTGATGTTCTCGCTTCCGGTCGCGCTGGGTCTCGCCCTTGCCGAGGAGGACTTGGCGTGGCGTCTCGCGTACTGGGCGGGCTTTGGCCTAAACGTCGTGTGCTGGATTGCCGCTTTCACGCGCGGTGCCTGGATCGGCGGAGCTGTCGGTCTGGTGATCGTCGGCATCATCGCGTGGCGCCACTCGGCGAAGCTGAAAGCCGTCGACTGGGTACCGATGGGCATTGTCACAGCGATCGCCGGGGCAATTGTCGCGGTCAGTCTGAGGAGTACCAACGAGGTCATGAACTTCGCCCTGCGGTTCAAGTCGATCCTTAATCTGGACACAGGCAGCGGCCTGACGCGTACCGAGATCTGGAGTGCCGCGCTTGACGCGATCAAGGCACGCCCGATCTTCGGGTGGGGAGCCGATACGTTTCGTCTCGTGTTCCCCAAGTTCAAGCCCGCGGCCTATACCAAGGATGCCGGGTATCTTTCGGTCGCCGATAACGTTCACAACTATCCGCTGCAGCTCGCTGCCGGCATCGGGATCATCGGCGTGTTGCTGCTCTACGGAATCTTCGCATGGGCGGCGGTTCGCTCGGCGAAGACGGTGTTCAAACGCAGCGACGACCCGCGGCACATCCTGCTCGGCGCGTGTTGGGCCGCCGCAGGCGCCTTCCTCGTGCAGCTGATGTTCGGCATCTCGGTCACGGGAAGCGCATTCCTGCTCTGGGTGATGATCGCAATCGTCCTAGTGCCGTCCGCCACGACTATCGAGGTGAAGGCTCCCAACTGGGGAATCGCACTTGGCGTTGTCATCAGCGTTGCGGCGATCATGGGGGTGTCCTACCAGTTCGTGGTCATGTCGGCGGATCACTCCTATATGATGTCGCGCATTTACTACGCGAAGGGTTCCGTCGAACGCACGGCCGCCGCGCAGAAGGCCGTCGATCTCAACCCGTCCAACGACATGTATCGCGCCGAGGTGGGTCTGGCCTACGTCGACGAGTTCATCTCCTCTGTTCAGGCGGCCATAACCGCCCAGCAGTCCGGCGATACGGCCACCGTGACGACGCAGGTCGGCAAGGCGAACACGGCGTTTTCCTCGGCCGAGACCAAGCTCAAAGAGACCATCGCGATGTTCCCGGACGAGTACGACAACTACGTTTTCCTGTCGAACCTCTATGTCCTCGGCGGGCAGGTCTTCGGCGACGATGGCTTCTACACCTCTGCCGTCGAAATCGCCGACAAGGGCATCGCCATCGAGAAGTACGGCCCGGCCGTGCGCGTGCAGCGCTCCCGTGCTCTTCTTGGCCTGGGCAGGACCGATGAGGCGATCACGGAGCTGAAGTACTGTATCCAGCTCGATCCCGCGTATGCGGAGCCGAGCACCCTTCTGGCCCAAGTCTACGAGTCTCAAGGCAACTTCGCCGAGGCGCTGAAGGTTCTCAGGGCCTTGAGCCTCGCAAACCCGACGGCCGACGTTGCGGACCAGATCAGCTCGCTTGAGTCCAGTGTGACCACGACACCGTAAGCCACCGAGCCACAAAGGACCTTCATGCCCGATAACACCCCGGTCCCCGGACGCCCGACAACCGAGCGCGTGAGCGCGATCTTCTCCAACATAGCCGGCCGGTATGACGCGTTCAACATCATGGCGAGTTTCGGTATCGATCGTCTGTGGCGCCGTCGGCTCGTGTGCGCAGCCGCGCTCACGCCGACTTCGCGTGTCCTTGACCTGTGCTCCGGCACGGGGGACGTCGCCTTCGCCCTCGCCGAGCAGGGGCGTCCCGGCGAGGTGGTGGCCACCGATTTCGTGCCCGAGATGCTCGCCGTGGCCGAGGAGAAGGCGGCTCGCCGAGACCTGCCGTGCCCTGTGGTGTTCTCGGTCGCCGATGCGCAGAAGCTTCCGTTCGCCGATGCGACCTTCGACGTGCTCACCGTAGCGTTCGGTGTGCGCAATCTTCCCCGCCGCGAGAGCAACTTCGCTGAGGCCCTCCGCGTCCTCAAGCCCGGTGGACGTTATGTGATCCTCGAGTTCTCTCGGCCCACATTCGCACCGTGGCGCGCCGTGTACCACGTGTATCTGCGGTACGTGATCCCGACCATCGGCTGGCTGCTCACCGGTGACCGGGCGGGCTTTGTCTACCTCAACGATTCCATCCGCCAGTTTCCACGCCAAGAGGCGCTGGCAGTCGAACTTCGCGACGCCGGGTTCTCGGCAGTCACGTGGGAAAACCTCACTGGCGGGATCGTCGCGCTGCACACGGCGGTCAAATAGCGCTCGGAAGCGTTTCGGGGGCGCACTGTGCGGTAAAATCGCCTTGGAAGTTCATTAGTCAAGAAGGATACTCATGCTGCTCACCGCGCGTTACGTGCTCCCCGTTGCTACCCCCCATATCGAGAACGGCGCCATCCTCGTTCGCGGAGACTCAATCGTAGAGATCGGGGACTTCGAGCATCTGTTGGCCCGTCACCCCGAGGAAGAAGTTCGCGACTTCGGTCTTGCCGTGCTCATGCCCGGATTCATCGACCTGCACACGCACCTGGAGTACACGGCGATGCGCGGGCTTGTCGACGATCTCCCGTACTCCGAGTGGAAGCTTCAGCTCCTGCAGAAGGAGCGGCTGTTCTCGAGCCAAGACTGGGACGACTCGGCCCTTCTCGGCGCGCTCGAGGCACTTCAGTCCGGTATCACGACGGTCTGCGACATCACCGGGACGGGCGCTTCAGGGCATGCGGCGCAGGCTGCCGGCTTGCGCGGCAACATCTACCGCGAGGTCGCCACGATGGAGAAGTCGCGCGTCGCCGAGGTCATGGAGCACGCGACTCGCGACATCGAGGCGTGGAGGTCGACCACCGATCAGAACCGTCTGACGATCGGCATCGCACCCCATGCTCCGTATTCGTGTCACCCCGAGCTCTTTCGCAAGGTTTCGGAGTACGCACAGGACGGCACGCCGGTGTCGATACACCTTGCAGGAAGCGCCGAGGAGTACCAGTTCGTGAAGTACGGCTCCTCGATGCTTGCGACCGACGTACGCGACATCTACGACGCTAACGCGCCGCTGTGGCTCCCGACGGGCGTCAGCCCGGTGCGTTACGTGCTCCAGTGGGGACTCTTCGACGTTCCGAATCTCATGGCAGTCCACTGCACGCAGGTCGACGACGACGATATTCGGATACTCGCGACTCACGACGTCTCAATCGCCTCGTGTCCCCGGTGCGAGGCCAAGCTCGGCATGGGCATCGCACCTGTGGAGAAGTTCCTCAAAGCAGGCATCCGCTTGGGCCTGGGTACCGACTCGCCTGCGATGTCGAACTCCATGGACGTGTTCGAGGAGATGCGGATCGGGCTTCTGGTCCAGCGGGCAGTTCTCGGCGAGGTGCACTTCATGAACGCGAAGCAGTTCATCAAGATGGCGACGCTCGACGCGGCGCGGGCGCTGCAGATCGCCGACAAGGTCGGCTCGCTGGAGCCGGGCAAGCAGGCCGACATCATAGCCGTCGATCTTTCCGAGTCACACCAGATACCCACTCACAACCCGTACAGCACGCTCGTGCACACTGCGAACCAGGAAAGCGTGATGGCGACGATGGTGGCGGGCGAATTCCAGTACGAGGACCATGGCTGGAGCCGTCTCGACCACGAGCGCATCTTCGGCCGGGCGGAAGAGATGCGCGTCAAGCTGCGCAACTGAAAGCACGCGTCGAGGCTGGCCTGAGCGCGTGATACACTCGAATCTGCATAGTCGGCCGCCCGGTCAAGCGGCCTTGTGACACTAGGGAAGGACTTTTCAACGTGAGCGATCAGGATTTCTTCTTCGAAGATGACGACAGTAAACCGGCCGTGAAGACGGCCGTCAGACCCGCAACCGGAGGCGGGGCAGGCAAGAAGGGCGGCTCGGGCGGAACCACAGCGGCCGTGTCCGGCGCCAAGGAGCCGTCGAGTGCGGGTAGGTTTACGACGCCGGTCGTCGTGCTGATAGCCATCGTCTCTCTGCTCCTGGGCATGGTCATCGGCCTCATCATCGGAGCGAATATCGCGGCCCGTCCGGCGACCACGACAGCTGCAACGACAGGATCGTTCTCGATTACGAGTGAATGGGCTTAAAGACCATGGCGATGAACAAGGCTAGGACGTCTCCTTGGACCAAGGGCCTCATAATCGTTCTGATCGTGGCGTTCGTGAGTATGTTCATGGCGACCGGTATCGTTGGGCTGTTCGATCTGTTCAAGTCGAACACGCCGGCGTCGACCCAGAGTGCCGTACAGAAGCTGGCAGCCACGTACGATCCGCAGGTGACGGCGCTGAAGAAGGCGTTCGAGAGCAACCCGACGAGCTTCACGGCTGCGGTGAACCTCGCCAACACCTACTTCGACTACGCCCAGGAACTGTCGACGCCGGCAACGGGCCAGAGTTCCCTTTCAGCCGACGCCTCCACGGCTGCGGCCATCCAGTGGGCCAACGCGAGGGCGGCCTACGATGCCGCGTCCAAGATCAAGTCCGGTGATCCCTCGGTCGAAACAGACCGTTCAGCAGCGACCTATTACAGCGGGGATACTACGGCGGCCGTTGCGATCGTGAGCGCGATTACGGTGAGCGCGCCATCGTTCGCTCCGGCGTGGCTGAATCTCGGCATCTTCGCCGAGGACCTCGGGCAGAACGCCAAGGCAATAGCAGCCTATCAGCAGTACCTGAAGCTCGATCCCACCGGCAGCGGGGTGTCCTATGCCAACGGGCGAATCACCGCGCTCAAGGCGAGTACGATCACTTCAGGCACCCCCTGACACGGGGCCGCAACTTAAGCTCCGGCTAGGTCTAGGATCTGCAGAGCCTCGTTCATCGTTGAGGCGGTCGCGAAGATACCGTTGAGCCGCGTGAGCGAGAGGATGTTGTCGACGGTCGCGTTTGTCACGAGCACCAGCTTGCCGCCGCCGGCGCCGTACTCTCTCGAAAGCGACAGCAGCAGGCCTAGGCCAGAACTGTCCAGGTACTCAAGGCCGGAGAGGTCTATGACTGTCGCCGGAGGTGCGCTCTTGATGATTCTGTCGATATTCATCCGAAACGACGAGCATTCGCCGTAGTCCAGATCACCATGAAGCCTTAACACCCAGCAGGTCGGACCCTGTTCGAGATTGATGCTCAGTGCCATGGCCGTCCTCTCTTTGTGCTCTCTACAACCTTCTACCCAACCAGGCCGCTCTTGGAGCAGCGTTGAATGCGAGGTACAATTCCTTCCGTTGCCCGCAGAACTCATAGGGGAAGCCGAGGGCCGTGTCATGGAACTTGAGATTCACGTCGAGCAGGATGGCGAGATCTGCTCTTTCGTACTTGATGGGGAGATCGACGTGTACACTGCCCCTCAGCTCAGAGAGCGAATCATCGCCGCGATCGAGGGTGGCTGCACCAATGTGGTTGTTGACCTGGAGGGCGTCGGTTTCATCGACAGTTCGGGTCTGGGCGTTCTTGTCAGCGCGCTGCGAAGGGCTCGCGAGAAGGATGGCTCAGTACGCATCGTGTGCACGCGTGAGAATATCCTCAAGATCTTCCGTATAACCGGGTTGGACAAGGTGTTTCCGATCTTCGCGAACGTGTCGGAGGCATGCGAGTTCTAGTCCCATAGGCGAGATTCTTCGCGAATGGCATAGCGATTGCGAGCGCACAGTGCTGACGCGCTCTTGAAAGGGTGGGACTGTGTTCGGCATCAGTGGTTTCAAGTGGCTCATCATCATTGTCGCCGCGCTCGTGCTCATTGGCCCCGAGAAGCTGCCGGAGATCGGCCGCACTATCGGCAAGGCCATTGCGATGTTTCGGCGTGCACAGTCCGATATGACGGCGATCATGCGCGCCGAGATGGCCGAGTTCGAGAGCCTTGCGGCAGAATCGAAGAAGACTCTCGCCGAGGTTACCAAGGGGCTGGAGGCGGAAGCGGCCGCCGAGGCGTCGTCTGACACCGTTGCGGCGTCGTTGTATGAATCCGAGTCCCCGGTTTCCGGTGAAGAGGCCGCGCAATCCCAAGACAGCCCACAGGACGAGTCAACCGAAACCGCGGCGGAGTCGCCTGCGGAGTCGCCGACACTTGCCGTTGACGATCACAAGGAAGAGGAGGAAGGGGCGTAAGCTTTCGAGGCTGCGCTCTCAACGCCAATGTCCCCAATCGGACCCCAGAGAATGCCGTTCTTGAGCCACATCGGCGAGTTGCGGCACAGGTTTCTTGTCATCGCTGTCACGATCGCGTTCGGCTCCGTTATCGCCTACTCGTTCACGCCCGATATCTTGGGCTGGCTGTTCGCGCCGGTGTACCCCTATCTGCCCGGGGATCACAGCCTGGTCGTCCTGAGCCCATTCGAAGCATTTATGTTTCGTTTCAGGGTGGCGTCATATGCCGCCATCGTACTGACGAGCCCGATATGGGTGTGGCAGGTGCTCGCGTTCTTCCTCCCGGCGCTGGAGGAGAAGGAACGCAAGTTCTTCTACCCTTCGTTTGTCGCGATCGTGGCTCTCTTTGTCGGTGGGAACCTGTTCTGCCACTATTTCGTGGTAGGCCCGTCGTTCGCATGGCTTATCGGCCAAGCAAATGGGGGTGTGGACGTCTCCCAGCTTCTGTACACGTGGTTCCACATTGGCTCGGGAGCGAGCAACGCGGCGACAACTTCTTTGTCAACACTGCCCAGCGCAGCGCCGTTCCTCAACGGCGTCCTCGTGCTGATGGTTGCGTTCGGCATCACGTTTGAGCTGCCGGTGCTGCTGTTCTTCCTGATGTCGGTCGGTCTGGTGAAGTACGCCACCATGCGCAAGAACTGGAGATTCGTGTATCTGGGACTCATCACTTTCGGGTCCCTCGCGACGCCGGACTGGAGCCCCGTGACCATCGGGACGCTCATCGGCGCACTGATCATTCTCTATGAAGCCACCATGCTCATAGCGAAGTACGCTCTGGCGGCCAAGATCAAGCAGCAGGCGATCGACGCTGCCGAGTCGGCTTAAGCCGCGTGCATGAGATCGGGGTCATGAACGGTATCCTCCAAGCGTCTTTCGACGCTGCCAAGAATGCCGGCGCCACGAAGATAACCGACATCCGGATCACCATCGGCGAGCTTTCCGAGGTCCAGGAGGTTTCGCTGGAGTTCGCTTTCGAGGCGCTCACGCCCGACACGATGGCCGAAGGAGCGACGCTCTCGATCACCAAACTGCCTGCGCGGTCCAGGTGCCTGAAGTGCGGTGCCGAGTACGAGCATGATCGGTTCCAGATGGCATGTCCCGAATGCGGGGACTATCACACCGAGCTCCTCCAGGGACGCGAACTCAGAATCGACAGCATCGAAACAGAAGACGACGATCCTACCGAGGAGTAAGCGTGCAGATCGACCTCTCCAAACCGATACTCGACCGCAACGACCGTCTTGCCGCCGAGAACCGCACCCGGTTCGCTGATGCAGGCGTGTTCGTTCTCGACCTGATGGCTTCGCCGGGAGCGGGCAAGACCTCGACCATCCTGGCCACCATCGCCGCGCTTCGCGACCGCTACCGCATCGCCGTCATCGAAGGCGACATCGCCTCCAAGGTCGATGCCGAGAAGGTCAAGGCGCACGGCATTCCCGCCGTCCAGATCAACACCGGCGGTGCTTGCCATCTCGAAAGCGACATGATCAAGCGGGCGGTCGACGCGCTGCCGCTCGAGGAACTCGACCTCATCATCATCGAGAACGTGGGCAACCTCGTCTGCCCGACCGACTTCGACCTCGGCGAGAACGCCAAGGTCATGATCCTCTCGGTTCCCGAAGGTCACGACAAGCCGTACAAGTACCCTGGCATCTTCCAAGTTTCAGAGGCCGTCATCCTGAACAAGGTCGACACCATGCCCGTGTTCGACTTTGACGAGGAGGAGTTCACCGGCGTCGTTCGTTCACTGAACCCCAACGCGCCCATCTTCCGCATTGCCGCGACCAAAGGCGAGGGTATCGCCGAGTGGGCCGGGTGGCTGGCGGCACGCATCGACATGGCCAAGGGTCGCGCGTGATCTCGCGCGCAGAGGCCTACGCGCTCGTTATCGAGCGCATCCCGCAGGCAAACCTCGTGAACCACAGCGTCGCGACCGAGATCATCATGGCCGCGTTGGCCGAGCACCTCGGCCTCTCCTCGGCCGATATCGAGCGGTGGGCGCTTGCCGGCCTGCTGCACGACCTCGACTACGCTCAGACCGCCGAGGACCCCGCGCGTCACGGACTCGTCTCGGCAGAGCTGCTCGGCGGGGTTGTGGACTACGAGATGCTGCATGCGATTCTGGCGCACGCGGACAAGGCGCCGAGGGAGTCGGCGATGGATCACGCCCTGTGGTGCGCGGATCCGACCACCGGCTTCATCACGGCCGCCGCGCTCGTGCGGCCCGAGAAGGACCTCGCCGGCGTGCAGCTGAAAAGCCTCACCAAGCGCTGGAAAGAGGGTACGTTCGCCCGCGGGGCCAGCCGCGAGCAGATGGCCGGATGTGCGGCTCTCGGCCTTGAGCGCGACGAGTTTCTGGCACTCTCGTTGGACGCCATGAAGGCCCGCGGAGACGAGATCGGGTTCGCTTCGTAGCAGCACGATTTGCGGCCTTCGTTGTTGGCCACTTGACGCACCTGTGTATACTCGGCTGCAAAACGTCTCGCGTTGGAAAGGCTGAGAGCGCGTGAAACTCATCGTCACCGAGAAGAACATCGCCGCCAAAAAGCTCGCCGAGATCCTCGCTGTGGGCAAGCCCAAGGCCGATAAGGTCTACAGCACGCCGGTCTATTCCTTCAATCGCGATGGCGAGGAGTGGATCGCCGTCGGGCTCAAGGGTCACATCCTCGGCGTGGACTTTCCGCTGAGTCTGACCTTCGCGAACGGCAAGTGGGAAGCCGTCTGGGAAGAGGACGCGCGTCCGATGCCCACGAAGGTGCCCGCGACGCTTCCCACACCCCCGTGGCCCAAGAAGAAGCCGTTCACGGCCGACGGCGTCGACTTGAAGACCTGGAAGCTCGCCTCGCTGCCGTATCTCGCGTGGGCGCCCATCGGCAAGATGCCCGCCGAGAAGGAGCTCATCCGGACACTGAAGAACCTCGCCAAGAAGGCCGACGAGATTGTGATCGCAACGGACTTCGACCGCGAGGGAGAGCTCATCGGCAGCGATGCGGCCGGAATCGTGCGCGAAGCCAATAAGAAGGCCATCATCCACCGCGCGCGGTTCTCGGCGATCACGAAAGACGAGATCGAGCGCGCATTCGGCGAACTTGCGACCGTGGACGACTGCCTTGCGCAGGCGGGGGAGTCGCGGCAAGACATCGACCTCGTGTGGGGCGCGGTGCTCACGCGGTACCTCACGATGGCCAAGTACTCAGGGTTCGGCAACGTGAAGTCGGCCGGACGCGTGCAGACGCCCACGCTGGCGCTCATCGTCGAGCGCGAGCGCGAGCGCGAGGCGTTCGTGCCCGAGATCTACTGGACGGTGAAGGGTGCTTTCGCAGCAAGCGCCGAGGAGTTTTCCGCGGGGCATGCGACTGAGCGCTTCAAGAGCGAGGCCGAGGCCGGGCGCGTCATGGACGCGGTCGCCGGCGCGAAGAGCGGCACGGTGACGGCCGCCGAGAAGAAGCAGCGCAAGGTCGCCCCGCCCACGCCGTTCAACACCACCGCACTGCAGGCTGCCGCGGCCGCCGAAGGCATCTCTCCGGGGCGTGCGATGCGCATCGCCGAGTCGCTCTACATGAACGGCCTGATCAGCTATCCGCGCGTCGACAACACCGTATACCCGGCATCACTCGACCTGCGCGCGATCCTGAAGTCGCTCTCCGAGGTCGACTTCTACCGCGAGCACGCCAACAAGCTGTTGGCTCAAGGCAAGCTTTCCGCCACACGCGGCGCCAAGGAGACCACCGACCACCCGCCGATCCATCCGACAGGCGCAGGAAACCCGGAGAAGCTCAAGGCCGAGGAGTGGAAACTCTACAACCTCGTCTCGCGCAGGTTCTTAGCGACTCTCTCGAGTTCGGCAACGATTGAGGGCACCAAGGTCACGATCGACGTGGCCGGAGAGCCGTTCGTGGCCAAGGGCGACATACTCGTCTCGCCGGGATTTCGGGCGATCTACCCGTACGGCCTCAAGAAGGACGAGCAGCTCCCGGTGCTCAATCAGGGGGATACTGTCGCATTCAACGGCGCGGAGCTGGCACAGAAGGCCACAGAGCCTCCTGCGCGCTATTCGCAGGGGCGTCTGATCCAGGAGATGGAGAAGCGCGGTCTGGGCACCAAGGCCACTCGGCACGCCATCATCGAGCGCCTGATCGAGGTGCGCTACGCGCAGAACGATCCGCTGGAGCCCACATGCCTCGGGCGCGCGGTCATCGACGCCCTGATGAAGTTCGCTCCGCGCATCACGACGCCGGACATGACATCGGAGCTCGAAGCCGAGATGGACTCGATCGCGAACGGGCGCGTCAAGCGCCAAGACGTGGTGGGCCACTCGCGCCAACTCCTCGCCAACGTGATGGACGAGCTCATCCCCAAGGCGGCCGAGCTGGGCGAGATGCTGAAAGGTGCCAGTGCCGATGACTCCAAGGTGGGCGTGTGCCCCATGTCCGGCCACGACCTGCTCGTGAAGTCCTCGGCCAAGACGCGCGGTCAGTTTGTCGGCTGCTCGGGGTGGCCCGAGTGCGACGTCACCTACCCGCTTCCGCAGGGCAAGATCGAGGCTGTGCCCGAGGCGTGCCCCGTGTGCGGGACACCGCAGGTCAAGGTCATCCAGTTTCGCACCAAGCCGCGAGTGGTCTGTCTCGACCCGGCCTGCACGACCAACTTCGAGCCCGAAGTGAGCATCGGCGAGTGCAAGGCGTGCGCCGAGGCCGGCCGCGTCGGTCAACTCACCGTGCGCCGATCCTCCCGCACGCTCAAGAGGTTCGTGCGCTGCACCAACTACGACGAGTGCCAGACGAGCTACCCGCTTCCGCAGCGTGGCGACATAACGCCGACGGCCGAGTTCTGCGAGGCGTGCGGCGCACCCGTGGTCATCGTGAACAGCGGACGCGGCCCGTGGCGCATCTGCATCGACCCCAACTGTCCCGCAAAGGCCGAGGCCGCCGAGAAGAAGCCGGCGAAGGCGAAAGCCGGTGCGCGCAAGGCCGCGAAGCCGACGGTGAGCTGATCCGGCAGTCGCGGATGCTAGAATCGGCGTTAAGAAACGTTAGCGAGTGTAAAGGGAGATCCATGACCTACCCCAAAGTCACCGTTGTCGGCGCCGGACAGGTCGGAGCGACCACGGCACATCTGCTTCTTATGCACGAGACCGCTGACGTCGTCCTAATCGATGTCGCGGAAGGACTCCCGCAGGGCAAGGCGCTCGACATGATGCACATGCGCTCCGTCGAGAAGTTCGGCCCCACCGTGAGCGGCACCAACGATTACGCCGATACCGCCGGGTCCGACATCGTCGTCGTGACCGCCGGCGTGCCGCGCAAGCCGGGAATGACGCGCGACGACCTGCTCGCGATCAACCGCGGGATCGTCGAGAGCGTCATCGGCCAGGCGGTCGCTACCTCGCCCGACGCCATCGTGATCTGCGTCACCAACCCGCTCGACGTCATGACCTACCTCGCCCGCAAGGTCTCGGGCCTGCCCGCCAACCGCATCTTCGGCATGGGCGGCGTGCTCGACTCGGCCCGATTCGCCTTCGCCATCGCTGAGAAGACCGGCGCCTCGATCTCCGACATCTCGGCGCTCGCGATGGGCGCCCACGGCGACGCCATGGTGCCGATGCCGCGCTTCTCCACCATCTCCGGCGTACCGATCACCGACACGCTTTCGCCTGAGGACGTCGCAGCGCTCGTGAAGCGTACGACGTTCGGCGGGGCGGAAGTCGTGGCGCTCCTCAAGACCGGCTCGGCGTTCTACGCGCCCGCCGCCAGCGTGGCCGCTATGGTGCGCGCGATTCTGGGCGACACGGGCGAGGTTCTGCCGACGTGCGCGTACCTGTCGGGCGAGTACGGCATCAACGACGTCTACATGAGCGTGCCGGCGCGCCTGACCCGCGATGGCGTCGCCGAGGTCGTGGAGTTGCCGCTCGACCAAGCCGAGATGGCCGACCTGCAGGCGTCGGCTGCGACCGTCGCCGAGGCGGTCGACTCCCTCGGACTCCGGGGATAGGGTGCTTTCCTCCTCCCAAATCGCTCAAGCCGTCGCTGTCGCCATACCTGTTGCCGCCACGTCGCTTCGCCCCGACGCGCTTGCGGCGCTGCGCGCAGCCGCGCAGTGCGAACGCTCGCCGAGAGGGCAGGCGGTCCTTGAGCAGCTCATCGCCAACGCCGACATCGCCGCCGCCGACAGCGTCCCGCTGTGTCAGGACACCGGCACCGTGTGGGTGCGCGTCGAGCTCGGCGCCGAGGAGTGCGTGTGCGGCGACCTGCAGCGCGACATCGACGCCGCCGTTGCGACCGCCTATCGCGACGCGCGGCTGCGCATGAGCCTCGTGCGCGATGCGCTCTTCGATCGCACCAACACCGCCGATAACACTCCCGCGTTTGTCGAGGTCGTGCCGGGCGCACGCCCGGGCACAGGCGCGATGGTGCACGTGATGCTCAAAGGCGGCGGAAGCGACAACGCGAGCCGCGTTGAGATGCTGCCGCCGGGGGCGGGGATCGAGGGCGTGAAGCGCGTCGTGCTCGAGACCGTCGAGGCCAAGGCGACCGGCGCCTGCCCGCCGCTCTTCATCGGCGTGGGCGTGGGCGCGACCTTCGACAAGGTTGGCACGCTCGCCAAGAAGGCGATGCTGCGCGAGATCGGGAGCGTGAACGCCGACCCGCGCGCCGCCGCGCTGGAAGCGGAGTTGCTCTCGGCGATCAACGCGACCGGCATCGGCCCTGCGGGGCTGGGCGGCGACACCACCGCACTCGCAGTGCACGTCGCCACGGCGCCGTGCCACATCGCGGCGCTGCCGGTGGCCGTTAACATGGGGTGCTCGGCCGTTCGCTCGGCGAGTATCGAGGTGCGCGGGTGAACGACTCTTGCGGTCCGAAAGTGGGTGCAGTCGAGGAAGTCGTCGCAAACAAGGGGGCATACCGGCGCCTGCTCAAGAACCGCCAGTTCCGGCGCATGTGGTACGCGCAGTTTGTGAGTGGGATCGGGGACTGGCTTGTGCTGGGCTTCCTCATGCCGCTCGTCACGACGCTATCCGGCGGCTCGTCATTTGCTGTCGCCGGTATCCTGATAGCCAAGATCATCCCGGCGCTGGTCCTGTCATCGCTCACGGGCGTGCTGGTTGACAGGTTCGACCGTCGCAAGGTCATGATCACGGCCGATATCGTGCGCGCGGCCCTCACCATCGTGCTCGTGTTCACCAACTCAGTCTGGCTCATCTACCTCGTGGTGCTGCTCATGGAGACAGCGTCGCTCTTCTTCTGGCCGGCGCGGAACTCACTGATCCCATATCTGGTTGAAGAAGACGACATCGTATCGGCCAACGGGCTTGCCTATACGACGCAGCAGGCGAGCATGCTGATCGGACTCACCGCCGCAGCCGGTATCCTCGCGGGTCTTGAGGCCCTTGTGCGCGCGGCTATGGCCTCGAATCTGCCGATTGTGTCCCAGATCTTCAGCGGACTCGCGCCGGCCCTTCTCGGCCCTCGCGCCGGCGTCATTCTCGACATCTTCACGTTCCTGTTCTCGGCGGCGATGATCACCAGCATCCACGTAGTGGCTCGTGCTTCACAGACGGCCCGCATGGACGCTGTGGCGTCGACCGGCCCCGGGCATGCCTTGAGGCTGTTGGGCAAGGACGTCATCGATTCCTTCAAATTCCTGGGGAGTCACAAGGAACTGCGCGGGCTGCTCATCACCATCTTCCTCGCGATCCTCGGGGGCGGCGCGATCGTGCCGGTCGGCTCGACCTACGTCACCAAGAACCTGGTGGGAGGTCTTCCCTTCGCCGACAAGATCCAAGTGCTGCAGCAGCTGACGGCAAGCCCGCAGACGTTCATGCTCGTGTTCATGGCACTCGGCATGGTCGCCGGGGCGCTTGTCGTACCGCGCCTGGAGCACCGGATACGTCTCCAGCCGTTGTTCGCAGGGAGCGTTGCAGCTTTCGGGCTGTCGCTCATGGGCTTCGCAAGCGTGAATCAGTATTGGCTTGCCGGCGTCTTCGCCGCCCTTGCCGGCGCGTGCATTGCGATTGTCACCGTCGCCGGGAACTCCTATATCGTTCGGACCACCGCCGACGAACTGCGCGGCAGGGTGTTTACCGCAATGGAATCCGTTATCCGCGTCGCCCTGCTGCTGTCGATGGTTGTGATGGCCCCGCTGGCTGACCTGATCGGCGCATCGGCGCATGATCTTCTGCTGCAGATCGGGCTTGTCTCGCAGAGTACCACGATGACCGGCTCTCGCATCACGCTGCAGTTCGCTTCAATCATCGTGCTGGCCGCTGCGGTCTACGCGTTCGTCTCACTCCAATGGCGGCATGCCGAGAAGGTCGACCCCCATGTCTGAACCTATCCGCATCGCACTTCCTGCTTCTCGCGAGGAGCTTTCGCGCCTGCGCGCGGGAGATGAGGTCCGGCTCACCGGACCGGTGTACACCGCGCGCGATGCGACGCATGAGCGGATCCTGGAGGCCCTCGCGAGCGCCGGCGAACTGCCCTGCGGTCTTGCGGGGCAGACGCTCTTCTACGCGGGTCCTACGCCGTCCGCTGCCGGGCGCGTGACCGGCGCCGTCGGGCCGACGACCGCCAAGCGCATGGACGGCGCCACGCCTGCGCTGCTGCGCGCCGGGATCGTCGCCACCATCGGCAAAGGGACGCGCTCGGCGGATGTGCGCGAGGCGTGCGTCGAGACCGGCAGCGTCTACTTCGCGGCCGTGGGTGGAGCTGCGGCACTGCTCGCCCGGCATGTGGTCGCCGCCGAGCCTGTCGCTTGGGATGATCTGGGCACGGAAGCGCTCGTCCGCATGGAGCTTTCGGACTTCCCGGCCTTCGTCGCTATCGACGTGCTGGGAAGCGATCTCTACGAGAGCGCGCTGGGCGCTTGGCGCGCACAGGCAGGGGAGAGCCGATGAACGAACAGGTGCGTGGAGCGTTCATCACGTTTGAGGGCGGCGAAGGCAGCGGCAAGTCCACGCAACTGCGCCGGATCGCATCTCGGCTCGTGAACGCCGGCCTCGCCGTGCGTGTGGTGCGCGAACCCGGCGGAACCGCAGTGGGCGAAGCGGTGCGCGGCATCCTGCTTGACCCGGACTCTTCCGGCCTCGACGGACTCGCCGAGCTCATGCTCTACGAAGCCAGCCGCGCCCAGCTTGTCTGTGAAGTCATCGAGACGGCGCTGGCGGCCGGCGAGATCGTGCTGTGCGACCGCTTCTGCGACTCGACCACTGCCTATCAGGGCTTCGGCCGAGGTCTTTCTCTCGATCACATCGCGTCGCTCAACGCCATCGCAACCGACGGCCTGGTTCCCGACCGCACCGTGCTGCTCGACATCGACCCCGAGATCGGCCTGGCGCGCGCGACTGCCCTGGGCGCGGACAGGCTCGAAGGCGAGGACCTCGCGTTCCACCGCCGAGTCCGCGAGGGCTTCCTGCGCGTTGCTGTCGCGGAGCCGGACCGCGTGCGCGTCGTTGACGCTTCCGGTGACCCCTCGACCGTCGCCGTGCGCGTTGCCGAGGCGCTTGCGGATCTTCCGGCGCTCGCCGCCGCGCTTGGCGGCGCGGCCTGATGGCACGCTGCGTGTTCGACGACCTCGTGGGCCAGGAGCGGGTCGCGCAGTTCTTGCGCACCGCCGTCGAAGGCGACCATGTCAGCCACGCGTACCTGTTCGTCGGCCCTGCGGGCTCGGGCAAGGCCACGGCCGCCCGTTCGCTCGCGTGCGCGCTTCTGTGCGCCGACGACGGCTGCGGTGCGTGCGAGGCGTGCGCTCGCGTGCGGCGCGGCGTGCACCCCGACGTGCACGAGGTCGCGCCCGAAGGTGCGGCAGGCTACCTCGCCGAGCAGGTCCGCGACATCATCCGCGACGTGAACCTCTCGCCGATCGACGGGCCGCGCAAGGTCTACATCGTCTCCTCGGCGGACCTCTTCAACGACTCCTCGGCCAATGCGTTCTTGAAGACGCTGGAGGAGCCGCCCGACGACGTCGTGATCATCCTGATGGCGCACAGCTTCGACGCTGTGATGCCCACTATCGTCTCGCGCTGCCAGGTGGTGCGGTTCCGCCGCATTCCGCCGCGGGAAGCGGCCGCGATCCTCGTGGCGCGCACCGGTGCCGATGCCGATGAGGCTGCCTCGGCCCTGGCTGCAGCCGGGGGAGTGGTCGCCCGCGCCCGCGATTTCCTCGCAAGCCCGCTTCGCCGAGAAGCCCGCGCCTCAATCCTGCGCATCCTCGGCAACCTGTGTGTCGCCGACGGGCTCGATGTGCTGGGTGCGGCGCGCGATCTGTTGACGGCCGTGCGCGCCCCGCTCGAGGACGTGAAGACCTCGCAGGCGGCGGCTTTGGCCGAGCGTGCCGATTTCCTCGGCAAGGGTGCGACCAAGGCGTCTGAGGACAAGAACAAGCGCGAGTTGACGGCGCGGGAGCGCGAAGGCGTGGGAGAGATCCTCAATATCGCCGAGAGCTGGCTTCGGGATTGCTTGGTGGTGGTGGAAGGTGCCGAGGAACTGGTGGTGAACACCGATGCGATCGACGCGATTCGCGAGGTTTGCGCCGACACCACATCGGGAGCCTTGACGGCAGCGCTCGGTGCCGTCAACGTGGCACGGCGCCGTATTTCGTATAATGTGAACCTTCAGCTGGCCATCGAGGCCATGCTCTTCGATATTCGAGAGGTGTTGCGATGCCCACGGTAGTGGGAGTCAAGCTCCGATATTCCCCCAAAGCACTGTGGTTCGACGCGTTTGGCAGCGATCCTGCCGAGGGCGAGACCGTCATCGTCACCACCGAGCGTGGGACTGAGCTGGGCATCGTCGTCCAGACCGCCCATGAGGTGGAAGAGGCCGAGTTGCCCGCTCCCTTGAAGCCGATCTTAAGGATCGCCGATGCGGCCGACAACGCCCGTGCCGACGAGCTCGAGGGTCTTGAGCACGAAGCGATGCCGGTCATCCGCCGCATGATCGCCGATCATGCGCTCGACATGAAGCCGGTCGACGTCGAGTATCTCTTTGGCGGGGACAAGGTCGTCATCTACTTTGTCGCCGAGGAGCGCGTCGACTTCCGTGACCTGGTCAAGGAACTCGCCAGCCGGTTCCACGCGCGCATCGACATGCGCCAGGTCGGCGTGCGCGACGAGGCACGTATGGTGGGCGGAATCGGCCACTGCGGACAGCAACTGTGCTGCTCGCGATTTGGCGGCGATTTCCAGCCGGTGTCGATTCGTATGGCAAAAGAACAGGATCTGCCGCTAAACCCCTTGAAAATCAGCGGACTCTGCGGCAGACTCATGTGCTGTTTGCGCTATGAGTTCGAGGCGTACAAGGACTTCAAGTCCCGTGCGCCCAGGCGAGGCGCAATCATCGAGACGCCGCTCGGGCTCGCGAAAGTCGCGGACTACGACACTCCCCGGGAGACCGTGGACATGCGCCTCGAAGACGGCAAGCGCCTCACGGTGGCGCTCGCCGACATGAATTGCTGCAAGGGAGGCACCTGCCCCTGCTCCGTGAGCCGAGAAGCTCT